>CAIZPP010000041.1 GCA_903934875.1 uncultured Methylococcaceae bacterium | reverse complement strand
TTTTTTCACCGCGAGGAGTTTCGATTTGCATTTATGTACAGCGTTTTTTCTTAACAAGGAAAAATAATAAAGGACACTCAATCAAACCATCCTGTGTATGAACCACTTTGCAAAATGATATAAACAAACAAGTAACTTTTCGATATTAAAAACGCTGTAAGTCATATGAAAATTCAGAGTATCCATGCCGCTATCGCCTGCCTGACGGGAATGGCATCGCTTTATTTTTGGTCAAGCCCTAGCAATGGTGCCGCGGCCCTGCCAAACTTGCCACAGGCATTGATTGACACCACCTATTTGCCACCTGCGGGCAATACCATCACCGTCAACGCCGGGGGTGACTTCCAGTCGGCCCTCAACAACGCAAGCCCGGGCGACACCATCGTTTTGCAGGCGGGAGCGACGTTCACGGGTCCGTTTACGTTGCCTGACAAAACTGCCGGATCGGGTTGGATTTATATCCGCTCTGGCAATTATGCCAAGCTTCCAGCCCCCGGAAACCGGGTTAAACCTGCTGACGCGGCCAATATGCCAAAAATCGTTGTTGGGGCAGGCAACGGAAGCGCAATACAAACAGCAACTAAGGCGCACCACTATCGTTTTATCGGCATAGAAGTCACACCGGTCACCGGCAAATTCGTCTATGCACTTGCCACTATTGGCAATAAGGAAACATCGCCAGCAGCGCTCCCCCATGATATTACGTTTGACCGTTGCTACATTCACGGCGATCCGACCGTCGGAGGCCGCCGGGGCGTCGCCATGGATGGCATATCCGTGGCGGTTGTCGACTCTTATGTTTCGGACTTCAAGGAAGTGGGCGCGGACACCCAGGCATTGTGGGCCTATAACAGTCCTGGCCCGTTCAAAATAGCCAACAATTATCTCGAGGCGGCCGGCGAAAACGTCATGTTTGGCGGTGCCGACCCGAAGATTGCCGACCTCGTCCCGTCTGATATCGAAATCAGGCACAATCACTTTTTTAAACCGCTTGCATGGATGGGGTCGGCTTGGAGCGTGAAAAACCTGCTTGAATTTAAGAACGCCCAACGCGTATTAGTTGATGGAAATCGTTTCGAGAACAACTGGCCAAAAGCCCAGAACGGTTTCTCCATACTAGTCACTCCCCGCAATCAAGGCGGCACAGCCCCTTGGTCGATAGTGCAAGACATCACGTTTCGCTTCAATATGCTGGTAAACCTTGCCCAAGGGTTTAACCTTGCGGGCCACGATAGCGAACACCCAAGCCAGAATAGCCACCGTTTTTTGATACAAAATAATCTCATAGCGGTTACCGGGCTGGGCGGCGGTGCAGGGCGAATCTTGCAAATTCTAGGTGGAGTGACTGACCTCACGATAGACCACAATACGGGCTTCGGCACAGGGACATTCGCCTTTACTGAAAGCAATCCACCATCGGACCAAGTCGATATCACCAATAATATAGTTACCAGAGGAGCCTACGGGTTTACTGGAAGCGGAACCGGAGAGGGAAATGCCACACTCTCCAAGTACTACACCAACTGGATATTTTCAAACAATGCAATTATTGGGGCAAAGACCAATGGATACCCCTTAGGCAACTATTTTCCTACCGACACCTCGGCAGTCGGTTTTGTGAATTATGCCGGAGGGGATTACCACCTATCCGTTTCCAGCCCGTACAAACGCGCCGGGACGGATGGAAATGAACTGGGTGCGGACATAAGCGCCATCGCAAAAGCAGGCTTCGGAGTGGCCATGAGTGGCTCAGCAACAGGAGGGAATTAGACCGCCAGCCCTTATTCACCGTGGATTGCTGGCTTTGATCATCGTTCTATATGAATGGCGTAGAATTGTCTTTCTTGCCATACTATTATTATTGATAATACAAATAGCCCAATCTGTCACAAACGATTTTAAAATACCAGACTCAACTTTGACAGATATTAGAAGTAAATACGGAGATAAAGCCGTAGATAGAGTAAAGACATGGCAGAAATTGATCGATTCCAATCAAGGCAAGAGCGAACATGAAAAATTGGAATTGGTAAATGCTTTTATCAACGAACTACAATTTGTCGATGATATGACCCATTGGGGGAAAAGCGACTATTGGGCAACCCCAATTGAAACGTTAGCAAGCAGCGGTGGAGATTGTGAAGATTTTTCCATCGCCAAATATTTCACCTTACGGGTGCTTAATGTACCGGAAGAGCATCTCCGTTTAACCTATGTGAAGTCGTTAACGCTGAACCAAGCACATATGGTACTCACCTACACTAACCCGCCTGGAACTGTTCCATTGGTACTGGATAACTTGATCCATGCCATACAACCGGCCACACAGCGAACCGACCTAATGCCTGTTTATAGCTTTAACGCAGAAGGTTTGTGGTTAGCAAAACAGAGGGGAATTGGGCAATTCTTGGGAGCCCCTGAACGCATTAATCTATGGCAAGAGCTACTTCATAGAATGCAATCTCTGAATGGCAAATAAATAAGGATTCTTTGTATGACTTTGCATCGACAAATGCTACTGATTATTCTGATACTATTTTCATGCATGTCGGTGGGAACTTTCACTGTCAGTATTAATAATACCCGACAATACCTGATGCGACAACTGGAATCCCACGCACAAGATGCCGCCACTTCGCTTGGGCTGTCTTTATCACCACACATGAATGATCCAGCGACTGTGAACGCGATGGTGGATGCAATTTTTGATCGGGGATATTACCAAGAAATAGCCATAGCCTCGGTTGATGGCAAGCAGATGATAAAGCGTGTCAATCCTGTCCGGATTAAAGGGGTTCCCGACTGGTTCATAGCGCTTATACCCCTTAAAACGCCACAAGCAGATGCCCTGATCGTCGATGGATGGATAGAGTCGGGTAGAGTTCGGGTTAGCAGCCACCCAGGGCTAGCCTATGATGAGCTATGGCGCACAGCGGTGGATACATTTTATTGGTATTTGGGGTCAGCCATCATTTCCCTAGGGTTAAGCCTTGCACTGTTACGGCTTGTAATGCAGCCATTAAGAGCGGTGGAGGAACAGGCAGAGGCTATTTGTCGTCGTTCCTACCCGATACAAAGCATAATCCCGAGAACCCGTGAATTGCGGAAAGTGGTTTTGGCAATGAACAAAATGTCTCTTCGAGTCAAACAGATGTTCGAAGAGCAGTCGGCGATTACTGATGTATTGCGCGACCAAGCCCATCTTGATCCTGTCACCGGTATCGGCAATCGGCGCTATTTCGACAAACAAATGGATCATTTGACACAAAGCCAGGAAGAGTTCTTTTGGGGAGCATTGCTTTTACTGAGGCTACACGACTTTAAAAAGTTCAATGATGTTTATGGGTACAATGAAGGCGACAACTTGCTGCGGCGCATCGCCGAAATGATTCGTTCAGTTTGCCAAGATAAAGGCGAATGCATCGTCGCACGTTTGGGGGGAGCAGAATTCGCGATTATTATGCCCTATGATTCTCCTGGCGCAGTCAGTATGTTGGCGCAAGATTTGAGCGAACAGCTTATGCTACTGAGTGAGGCGTGGGTGGTCAATAGCCGTCCCGGTTATATCGGTGCTGCTCTGTTTTCTGGACAATCGGCAGCAGAATTATTATCCCATGCCGATCAGGCCTTACACACAGCACAGGATGAGGGGAAATGCGGATGGAGCCTATATAAGCATAAACCATGGGTTGAGGGTTTCCCTGATGATCTGAATGATTGGCGAAAGTATCTTGAAATGGCTATTGTAAATAATTTATACATACTACACTTCCAGCCAGTTTATAGCGTTTCATCCAAGTCAACAGAAATTATATTCAGAGAGATATTTCTGCGCTTGAAAGGGGATTCTGGAAACCTATTGGTAGCCGGATTATTCATGCCTATGGCCGAAAAGATTGGTTTGGCTCGCGATCTCGATATGCTGGTTATAAAAGCTGCTCTATATCATATGAGAAAGGAATCGAATATAGATAATATATATGCTATTAATATCACAACAACTTCCATGCGCGATGCAAAATTCGTCGCTTGGCTGTGTGAGCAATTGACTTTATTTCCACAATGCGCAAAACGGCTGATCTTCGAAATACCTGAATATGGTATTTTACACGATGTACCTGCCGCCAAATCATTTTCCAAAAGCCTGCATAGCTATGGTTCAAAACTATCCATTGATCAATTCGGACGTAGCTTTTCCTCGTTCGCCTACCTTAATTCTATCAACCCCACTTACATCAAACTTGACGGTAGTTTTGTACGAAATATCAATCTCGATAAAGACAATCAGTTTTTAGTTCAAGCTTTGACACGGACAGCCCATGAAATCGACATTAAAGTCATCGCTTTGAATGTTGAAAGCAATGATGAACAAGCTATCTTGACGGCCATGCGTGTTGATGGTGTGCAAGGGTATTTTATTGGCAAGCCAGAGAGTGAATAGTTACAGCGTTTTCAACATCAATCGCTTACTTGATAAGGCTTACCCGCAATTCAAGTTGCAATGCGTTTTGATAATTAAATCGCAATTTGCAATGGTGCCCGTCGTGGGCAGGCAACGCTGTCATTATGTTAAAGTTATTTATAATCAAATGCTTGTGATGTTAATATTCGATTTTCAGCTAAACTAATGCGGTGGTTTTACCGGGTGTCGCCTCACAGTAACAAACCATCCAGTTTCTATCTTTATCTTTCTTCCTAATAGCCATCGATATCAACCCATCTGCTGTTTTTTTGTTATTGGCACAATGCTTGCATTGTATGTACTCTATTCCCTTATCACTACAAAATTGAACAAAACTGCAGAAGGATGGGTAGAGCATAAGCGAAACCCATCACAACATTGGAGCACTTATAATGATGGGTTTCGGCATCCATGCCTCTACCCGTCCTACCAATTAGCCATTTTTAGAGTGACATGGGAGTAGGTTATCCTGCTTTTAGCCATAGGTATCAAAAGAATTACATGGTAATATCTTTATGTACAGCGTTTTCATCTTTAAAAACCAACTAAAAATGAATATTCAAACAACCTTTGGTTGAAAAAAATGTCTAGCAATAACCATAAGCCTTATTAAGTAACCGATTGATGTCGAAAACGCTGTATAATGAGGTTTAATATGAACATTCATATCATGAACTCCACCAATGGTTTGTCTGACAGGGCCAGACAGGCTTTCGGCCTAGCATTATTCGCAAGCCTCATATTTGTCTCGGGACAAGCGGTGGCGCTAGATTCGTTGGAAGCAAGCGATGCATTTTTATGGCTCTATGCCATGCCTGATTGGATACCTTCTGTCCTGCTCATAGCCGCGCTGATGGGGCTTTCTTGGTCGGGATTTTTGTCCTTGCGCCGATGGCTTCCCGCTGCAGGACAGGGTAGGCGTAACAACCGAATAGGTTATTATGCAGTCGTTGTCGCTGCCATTGCAGGCATCCTACTTGCCCCGTTTGTCACCAATACATGGCAAAATTACTTAGCAGGGTCAATAAATTCTTTGCCGCCATCGGCAGCGGGCAATGCCTCTTCATCCACTGTGACACTCGCTTGGGCAGCCAGTACGGCAGCCAATGTGGGCGGCTACATCGTCTATTACGGAACGAGCAGCGGCAATTACACAGCAAGCGTTGACGTGGGAAACAGCACCAGCTACACATTAACGGGATTACAAACCGGCACCGCCTACTATTTCGCAGTCAGTGCCTATGATACGACGCGGGCATTTCAAAGCAGATACTCCAATGAAGCATCTGTAAATGCACAGGCTGCCCCGACAGCGAACTTCACGCCTAGCCAGGCTAGCGGCAACGCCCCGCTCGCCGTGACCTTCACTCCCGCGACGACAGGAGCCATTACTAGCTGGCAGTGGAGCTTCGGCGACGGCACCACCAACTCTGGAACCACAAGCACCGTGCCGACTGCGATCAAATCGTATGGGAGTGTAGGCACATATAACGTATCTCTCACAGTGACCGGTCCTGGCGGTAGCGTCACCAATACTCTATCGAATCAGATTACCGTCACCACGCCTTCCGTAACCAGCACCGCAGGCGACAGCACCGGCACCACGGCCACCACGGCCACCACGGCCACCACGGCCACCACGGCCACCACGGCCACCACGGCCACCACGGGCAACGCCGCTGGCAATACTAGCGGGCTAGTGGCAGCCTATGGCTTTGATGAGGTCAATGGGTCTTATGCAGAGGATGCTTCAGGCTCTGGCAATTATGGCACTATCACCGGAGCCGTTCGAGTCGTAGGAGGCCGCTTTGGCAATGCGTTGAAATTTAGCGGCACAAGCAGTTCCCCTAACTGGGTCACGGTACAAAATAGCGCATCATTGCCCTCGTCCTCCGCTATGACGCTGGAGGCCTGGGTGTATCCGACCACGTGGGTAAGCGGCACGAGTACCGTCGTCATGAAACAACAACCTAATGCCGGCTCGTATGGCGAAGCGTACCTGCTGGCGGCAAACAACGGCGCCAACCAGCCGATGTCCGCCATTTTGGCCGGAAGCGAAGTGGCGATTGGTGGCAACATGCAGATTCCGCTTAACCAGTGGACGCATCTGGCGACCACCTACGACGGGCAATACCAGTACCTCTACGTCAATGGCGTGTTAGTTAGCACGCTGCCTCAAACCGGCGCAGTCAACACCTCGTCCGGCGTGTTGCAGATTGGTGGCAACTCTCTGTGGGGCGGGTATTTCCAAGGCTATATCGACGAAGTGCGGATATACAATCGGGCATTGACTAACGATCAAATCATCAGCGATTCGACCAGCGCAATCAGTGTGTCGAATCCGCTGAAGTTCGTCGCAGGCGACACGAACGTCGAATCCACACCGGCATCCCTCCTGGCAGGCACGGCACAGGCGTTCAAGATCACGCCTGCAACGTCCCAAACATTGGCCGACATTCAGGTCTATTTGGATGCAGGTTCGTCCGCGACGAAGCTGCAAGTGGCCATTTATACCAGCACGACCGACGGGCACCCTAGGTCGCTGTGGGGATCTGTCGGCATATTGACTGCGTTGCAGGCGGGCGCCTGGAATTCGGCATCACTGTATCCACTGAGTCTGTCCGCAGGCCAATCCTATTGGATAGTGATACTCGGTACGGGAGGGACGTTGAATCTGCGCGGACAACCGGGCACGGGCACAAGCGTGACAGAGTCCAGCGCATCCAGTACACTAACTAGCTTACCGAACAATTGGACAACAGGTGGTATTGCAACTGGCGGGGCGGTGTCGGTATATGGCTCTGGTTATTGACACCCTAATGCGGGCCATACTCTGGCTTGCTCCCGCTTCCACCGACGTATCAATTATTTTGTTGAAATCCTATGGATTTCCGCCCACTTAGGAGAGTCACAATGTGTTCATATCAGCGCCCAAGAATTTACGCTGGCAAAATGGCAACCGCCTGTTTATTGGGCATGGCATTATTTTCCTTGTGGCCAAGCCTAGGCAGTAGCGCGACGTCCTTGCCGGCCTTGCCACAGGCATTCATTGACACCACCTATTCGCTGCCCGCTGGCGGCAATACCATCAACGTAAACGCCGGGGGAAATTTCCAGGCTGCTCTTAATGGTGCCAATTTAGGTGATGTCATCGTATTGCAGGCGGGGGCGACGTTTACGGGAAATTTCACGTTGCCCGTTAAAACCAAAGGAAGCGGCTGGATATACGTCGTGTCAAGCAATTATTCCAGCCTTCCGTCTCCGGGAAACCGCGCGGTACCCACGGACGCGCCAAACATGGCAAAGCTAGTTTTTCCCTATGGGAATAGCGGAATAGGCATTCAGGCGGCGTCGGGTGCGAACCATTACCGCTTTATTGGCATAGAAATGGCCCCCGTGCAGGGTGTGTTTATGTATACTCTTTTTGCCGTGGGCAATGGCGAAACATCGGCAGCCGCATTGCCTAGCAATATCACCATCGACCGCTGCTATATCCACGGCGACCCGACCTTAGGAGGCCGTCGTGGTGTCGAAATGGACGGCATCAATGTGGCGGTTATTGACTCGTATGTTTCAGGTTTTATGCAAGTGGGCAGCGATACGCAAGCGGTATGGGCTTACAACAGCCCCGGTCCGTTTAAAATAAGCAACAATTACCTAGAGGCATCAAGCGAAAATATCCTGTTTGGTGGTGCCGATCCTGCGATTGCCAATTCTGTGCCGTCCGATATAACAATCACAGGCAATTACATTGCCAAACAGATTGCTTGGATGTCTGTCACACCTGCTTGGCAAGTAAAGAACCTGATAGAATTGAAAAACGCCCAGCGTGTGTTAATCCAGGGTAACCTTTTGCAAAACAATTGGCCAAGTGCCCAAGATGGCTATTCTGTGTTGTTTACGCCGCGTAATCAAAATGGCAATGCCCCTTGGTCCGTAGTACAGGATATTACATTTCAACTCAATACGCTGACAAATGTTAGTAGTGGAATTAATATCATGGGCCACGATTCTCCCAACACAAGCCAGAATACCTATCGCATTCTGATAAAAAATAATATCATTGGGGTTGCCGGGCTTGGCGGGGGAGGGAAAATATTTCAAATATTGTCTGGGGTAAACAATTTAACCATAGATCACAATACCGCCTTTATCACAACCACGACAGGCTCCACTGAGCTTGGTTCTATGGATGGGACTCCAGCGAATGACCAGTTTGTTTTTTCTAATAATCTAGTTACTCATGGAGCATATGGTTTTTTTGGGTCCAATCAGGGGGAAGGCAACGGTTGTTTGAAATATTACTTTACCAATTGGCTATTTACTAACAATGCCATCATTGGGCCTAACATGAGTTCGACATACCCTGCCAATAACTACTTCCCGGCCAATGTGACAGCGGTTGGCTTTGTGAACTATTCCGGAGGGGATTACCACCTATCCACCACCAGCCCTTACAAGAGCGCAGGGACTGACGGGTTGGATTTGGGCGCGAACATAGATGCCATTGCGAGCATAAGCACAGGGGTCGCCGGACCCGGAGCCTTTGCCCCACCTAAAAATCTGCAAGTGGTCCACTAATACACCGCTTGCTGTGAGCTACAGCGTTTTCAACATCAAAGAGTTACTTGGTAGTGGGTATGATGGTAGCGCAGGTTATTCGGTTAACCTGAAGGGTTAACTGAATGTCTGTTTAGGTATATTTTTAATATGAAAACGCTGTACATAAAGATATATCCATGCTTCACATACCAATTATTTAGAAATGTATGCCAACCAAGAATATCAAAGAATATAATAGTAATGAGAGTAAGTCAGTAATCATTTTGGCTTATTCATGGCCGCCAGATGCAAATGTGGGGGCAGTGCGACCCGTCTATCTTGCCAGGCAGCTAGCCCTTTCTGGATGGCATCCAATCGCCATGACTGTAAAGGAACGATACTACGATCTCATAAATAATTCAGGTATCGCAGGTTCAGATTCGGCCATTGTCATCCGTACCCGCTGCATACCAAACATTCGCCATGTGTATTTGTGGATGAAAAGGATAATAGCTTGGTTTTCCGGTGGCAAAACAACCGAAAATCTGGCGGCAAGCTTAGGCGTCCCAGGGAATGAAGGGCCAGGGTCTTGCGAATCTGCCCCTAGCTGGTTAAAAAAGACCATACTGTCTTTACTCTATACTCCCGATGAGTTCTTAGGGTGGCTCCCTTTTGCCGTCGTCTCGTCTCTAAAAGCGTGCCGCAATTACAAGGCACAATGCCTGATCAGCACTGGCCCACCCTTTACCTCGCACCTTGTTGCGTTATTATTGAAAAACATTTATGGCATCGCTTGGGTTGCTGACTTTCGTGATCCGTGGGCGTGGAATGAAACCTCCTCTGTATTGACCAGCGGTATATCTGACCGTATCAATCATTGGCTAGAGCGGGCGGTTATGCGGCGCGCTGACCGTATCGTGTGCGTCACGGCCGCTATGACCGAGATGTATCGCAAGCTTTACCCTGACCTGCCGGAGAACAAATGGATCACCATTACAAACGGATATGACATGGAGGAATTTGCTGAATTAACGCCAGTTGTTAAATCAGACCGCTTTACCATCAGCTATGTAGGAAGTTTTGATTTTTCTCGGACCCCAGCACTTATGCTAAAGGCAGTCAGGGAATTAATTGAGGAAGGCACTATTGATAAGCAAAAAGTTAACTTAAGGTTTGTTGGCCCTTGCCAGCATGTTGCAGAAAGGCCGCTGTTGGAGGTGATAGCCGAGCATGGGTTAAGCGAAGTAGCTGATGTGATAGGCTTTGTCCCTAGAACGGAGGCGCTCAGAGAAGTTCTGCATTCCGATATGTTACTCTTGTTAGGGGGGACTCAACGCTTATCTGTTGCGGCAAAAACCTACGAATACATGGCGGCCGGAAAACCAATTCTGGCAATTGTGGAAGAAGGGGCAACGGCTGATATTATTCGGCAGGCTCGCGTGGGACGCGTGGTCGCACCGCAGGATTTAGAAAGTGCCAAACAAGCCATAGCCGCATGGTATGGGCAATATTTCCAAGATAAAACGGCATCGGACGAATGTAGTCCAGACAAGGGCGAAAACTTCTGTGCAGCAACTGGTGAATACAGTTGGGACAAGCTGGGCGCCCGCTATTCTGCGCTATTGGAAGAAATATACTGCAAGCCGCCCTTTACCAGAAAGTCGCCTAACTGAAGAAAATTCCTCACGCCCAGGCACACAGGCATCAAAAGGTTATTTCTTTCGAACAGAAGACCGCCGCCCTGCGCGACCAACTCAAAACCATTTTGGCGGAAGCCCTGCTGCGATGAGCCGCTACCAGCCACCACTGACCATTACGCCAACAATTCTGAACCTAGTCGAACAAATCGGCGAAACCATGGGGCGCTGGTCGCTCACCCCGGAAGGCGAGCTTTCGCCTAGACTCCGGCGAGGCAATCGCATCCGCACTATCCAGGCATCCTTGGCCATCGAAAACAACACCCTTAGCGTAGAGCAAGTGACCGCCGTGCTGGAAGGCAGGCGGGTACTGGGCCTGCCGCGTGAAATTCAAGAGGTCCGCAACGCCTTTGCCGCCTACGAATGCCTGCCACAATGGCGACCCACCGCCATCAATGACCTGCTAGCCGCCCATGGACTGTTGATGACCGGGCTATTGGATGATGCCGGACATTTTCGTTCCGGCGGCGTCGGCATCTATCGCGGTGATGCCCTCATGCACATGGCTCCGCCTTCCAGCCGTGTGGCGGTGTTGATGCAGGACTTGCTAGACTGGCTGGCGCGTGGCGAGTTGCATCCCCTAGTAGCCAGTTGCGTGTTCCATTACGAATTTGAATTTATCCACCCCTTCGCCGATGGCAACGGGCGTTTAGGGCGCTTATGGCAAACCTTGATCTTGAGCCGATGGATGCCGCTACTGGCTTTCCTTCCTGTGGAAACCGTCGTCCGTGACCGGCAGGTTGCCTACTATCAGGCGCTGGCCGATGCCGACCAGATCGCCGACACCGCGCCTTTCGTGGCTTTTATGCTGCAAGCCCTGCACACCGCCATGACTGAGACGGTGCTCACCGACCCAGTAAGCGACCCAGTAAAACAGCTTCTTGCGGTGTTCCACGGCGACGAATCGCTCAGAATTGGCGAGCTGCTCAACCGGCTTGGCTTGCAGCACCGCCCCACATTCAGAAAAAACTACCTGCGTCCGGCATTGGCGGGTGGCTGGATTGAGATGACCCAGCCGCAATCTCTCAACAGCCCGCTACAGAAATATAGGCTAAGCCAGAAAGGCCGCAAGCTGCGATAAAATCAATAATGCCAATCATCCATAGCAAGCGAGAAATGTATGCACCCACTCATCCATGAAAATCGGAATGCCATAGCCGAATGATGGGTTTCGGCATCCATGTCTCTACACAATTTTTAACATCAAAGAGTTACTTGTTGAGTTATATCATTTTGCAAAGCAATTCACACAATGGGTGGTTTGATTGAGTTGTCCTTGGAAAGTATTTTTGTATAGCATTTTCATCTTTAAAATATCCCTAATAAAGGATATTCAGCTAACGTTTCAAGTAAACTGAATATCTTGCCCTTTCATTCCAGCTATCAAGTAACTCTTTGATGTTGAAAACGCTGTAACTCTTCGATATTAACAACGCTGTAGCTTTTCCAGCAGCCAGTTTTCGAGTTGCTTTACTCTGGCATTCCAACTATTTTCTCTGGCCACCGCTTGCCTAGTGTCGCTGCTACCGGTTCCTCCCGTTGTCAGTGCTTCGCTGATGGCTTTGTGCCAATCTTCCAAATCACCTGCAATCCTGACAACGGACGCGAATGGCGACACACTCGCCAAATCTGAACTGACCACAGGTTTCCCCGCTGCCAAATATTCATGTAGTTTAAGCGGATAAATGGATTTCACCCAAGTTGTATCGTCAAGGCGATAGCACATGAGATTCACGTCCATATTGATTGCATAGTACGGGATTTCGCTGTGCGGTTTTGCTTGGATAACATGCACATTTGGCAACTTCCTGCACCTAGTCAGGCTTCCACATTCGGGGCCTCCTGGCGAAAACACCGGGACCACATGGCCGATGAGTATAAAATGCCAATCGGGTTCCCGCGTTGCCAAATCGGCAATCAAGTCAAAATCAACTTTCGCTTGTAAACTCCCCATGTAAGCAATGCGGGGATGAGGTATATTTTTCAAATCTTGGGGTTCTTCCGATCCACTTGTCAAAGCGTGCTCATAAGCTGGAATATCTGCGCCATTGGGGAGTACCCGAATCTCTCTGTTAACCACCGAAAACATGCCATCTGCTATTGATTGCGAAGAAGCCACCACCAAATCAGCAGTTTCGAGTAAATTGCGTTCATATCCAGCAATCTCGCTGTTCCATCCTGGGGTCTTAGGGAACAGGTCATAGGCATGGTATACAAGGACTTGGGGGCGGATGTATTTTAAATAAGGGAATAAAGACGGATAAAATACATGCGCGACCAATGGCGCGTCGCTTAGGGCATTTAAGCGGGAAGTCCAGCGCCTAGCTTGCCAGCGTACAATCACATCATCATAGGCTGATACTTTTGGATAGCGCATTAAAACTTTTGGAGACTTATCAATCCAAACGTTGTCCTCTAACGCAAAATCGCCGAATAGACTCGCTGTATGCCAATCTGTGGAGTTTCTGTCCCACGTGAACCAACCACCAGTGGAGTATACTATGGGATATTTAATCCCCAACCTAGACAATAACTGCTGCCGGTTTAGCCAGCGCCCATGCCATGAATTTTGTGCTAAAGCTAATACTTTAAAAGAGTTAGTCATTTGATGATTTCATAAATTAAGAAAATACTTTACACCTTATTGTTTGACCAAGGCGGCACAACCTTTTTCACATTTCGGCATTTCCAATTTCGTTAAACTATTAGGGAAATCTTTGAGCCATTGCCCAAATGCCCATGTTTCTTCGGGCCGATTGGAATCATCCAAAACGACTGCGCCTCCAATTGACAATCGGTCATAAAGGACTGGCACAGCAGGATAGCGAGCATTTTCTGAAGTAAAATGGGGGGGTCCATCAATCACGATCAGATCAATGCTTTCTATGATTTTCAAATCATCAATGGCATACCACTGTCCGATCCAAGCATTGATACTCAGATGTGTTAGAGGGGCATCAATTACCGTAACATATTGACTGACCCCATGCTCTGCAAGAATGGAGCGAGTATGGTTAGCATAATGCGGGTCGTGTTCCAAGCTATAAATATGGCCTGTTTTGTTCCTTTTCAGGCAATGGGCCAAAATCAGTGTAGAAATCCCACTGCTACACTCAACAATCGTCTGTGGGTGGTTCTTGAGTGTGTAGGTCATTAGGTTTCTTAGAAAATCCGGTGACCCTGCAAACCCCCGTGTCTCGGGAAGTGCATGAGCTAGACCAAGTTCTATATACAATGCCGACAGGGCCTCAAGTTGCCTGTGATTATTATCAAGCATCAGCGAAACCTCATAAATCAAACTCTCTCTTACGGTGGAGAGTTTACGGTACAACAGGACAAACCCCATTGTAAACACCAATGTTAATATAACTATCGTTGGCACAACCATAATCCATCAAGTAACTGTTTGATGTTGAAAACGCTGTATGCGTGATTTTACAAAGTCTAAAATCAATCTCTCGGCCCCCGCTGGCGATCCAAATAATTTCCATAAGAACAAAATAAAAAACACATATACCACGATACCTGTAGCAACACATGAAAGTAATTGCCAGACATTATGGTAGTATAACATTGTAGTTCTATTGGTTAAGTCCACAACTAATGCCATAATCAATGTCGCACATAATGGGCGCCATGCGACAGCAAAAATTTGTAAAAAATTTAGTTTGATTTTTTTCATCAAAACCAAATAATAAAAATTAAATTGTACTATAAGTGCGGCCAACATTGACAAAGCAGCACCTACAGCCCCCCATAATGGCACTGCCCAAAATAATATTGGTATTAAAATAAAGATATTAAGTATTGCCAGCTTGGATATTAATTTAGGAAGACCAAGTGCTAAAAATACTGAACCTAAGCTAGTATAACATGCGCGTATGGCACCATAGACAGCAAGAATCTGCATTACGCGTACCGCACCGGCCCATTTTTGACCGAGTAATATAGAAATCAATGGTTCAGACAATACCGCTATTCCTATGCCTACGGGCAGCGCGAATGTGATAATTAGACCTAAGGCATTTAAAAAACTTTTACGAAAAGCAGGCATGTCATGAAGTAATTTGACATAGCCAGGAAAAAGTGCCCGCCCAATGGGCCAGACTAATTCTGTAGTGGGAAGGTTGGCTATTTCATTAGCCATGGAATATGTGCCTAGAGCACCCGGCCCCGCCATTTTGCCGAGAATAAAATCAACTGACCTGTTGTTGATAAATATCATAATATTGTTGATAAGCATCCATTTTGAAAAATGGAATAGATCGCTTCCACCAGCCAATGAAAATTTTGGACGGTAAGGGTGTATCATATAACTAAAAATTACGCCTACAAACCTTGATGATACAGTGCCAATAACCAAAGCCCAATAATTTTTATAGACAATAGCTATGCCGATAGTGACAGCAAATGATACTACTTTCTTCGTTACTTGAAAAATAAAATCCAGTTTTAGATTAATATCTTTTTGAAAGGCAACAACGCCTATGTTTTCGAATCCTTGCGCAAAAGTTCCGATAGCCAAAACATACATTATGTATTCAAGTCGATGATCATTATAAAAATGCGCCGCTGGAAGTGCTAGTAATGCTAAAATTAAACTGGTAACTATTGCAACGATTATTGTATAAGTCCAAGCAGTGTCATAATGATAATCAACCACCTTTTTAATTTGAATTATGGCAAGGTCAAATCGGAATGTTCCCATCACCTCCAACACGGCGATGATAGACCAAGCCATCGCCATTAAACCATAATCTGCCGGAATAAGAAGGCGAGCTAAAATCATCATACTGACAAGTCCGATGAGGCGCTCGACAACCTTAAGAATTACCATCCATGCGGCCCCTTTGGCCATTTTGTGATTTATTTCATGCATTACAGCATTTTTAATATCAAAGAGTTACTTTCAGGTTATATCATTTTGCAAGGCACATACACACAAGAGGGTTTAATTGAGCGTCTTTTATTATTATCCTTTGTTAAGATAAAAATGCTGTACAAAAAAACTTTCCCATGCTTCACATACCATTTATCATGAATTCATGCCAACCAATTATTTAACTGCATATACTAATCCACTGATGGGCTTCCTTAAACGTGGTAAGGCACTCTAGGCGTAAGCCATAGTTCTGGCAACATTTTTTGTTGCTAGTCAGACGACGGCCTATGTGCCACTACATCGCTAGGAGTCCGGATTTGTAATTATGTACAGCGTTTTTTCTTAACAAAGAAAAATAATAAAGGACAACTCAATCAAACCACCCATTGTGCGAATTGCTTTGCAAAGTGATATAACTCAACAAGTAACTCTTCGATGTTAAAAACGCTGTAACACACAGGCCATCCAGATTAGAAATTGGAGCGTACCACCTCTTTTATTTGGGGTAGGGAAGCGGCAAGCGAATCTCCATCAATAAATCTCCGCTGCCACATTTCAAAATTGACCAGCGTCCACAGCCGTTCCATGTGATCGGCTTTGCCAGTGGCATGTTCCTGCACAAGCTTGCGCAGAAAGTCGGCTTGGAATAGACCGCGGGCTAGTGCGCGTTCGCCGACAACGTATTCGTCGAGTAGCGGGCGGAACTCCCCCCTGAACCAGCGTGCCAACGGCACCGGGAAGCCCATCTTAGGCCGGTTGAGGATGGTTTCTGGCAGCACGGTCTTCATCGCCTCACGCAACACGTATTTGGTGGTCCAGCCGCGTAGCTTCAGCCGGTCTGGGAGCGCTGTGGAAAACTCGACCAGTTTGTGGTCCAAGAATGGCACACGGCTTTCAATGGATGCCGCCATGCTCATCTGGTCCTGCTTCATCAGCAGTTCCTGCAAATAGGTCTTCAGGTCAGCGTACAACAGCCTTTGCAGTAATGTTGCCGACGGGTCGGCATCGAAATAGCTTAGCATCCCGGCGTAGGGGTTGGGTTGCCCTACCCTAGCCATAAGTTCCTTGGAAAATAGATGCCGTTGCATGTGCCTGGGGAACACCGCGAAATTATCGAAATACAAAGAACCCACATCAGGTTCCAGCCACAGGAACGTCCGTGACAGCTTGCGCCGCAGCGCGTCTGGGGCAAGGCGGGTCGCGGCACTGCGGACGAGGCTGCGGATGCCTTCTGTCGAAAATTGATGATAAAGCTTGCCGGCGGAAAGGTTCAGTAACAACATCCGATAACGGTTGTAACCAGCCAGAAGTTCATCGCTGCCCTCGCCGCTTAGCACTACCTTGACATGCCGCTGTGCGAGTTGGGATACAAAATAGAGGGCGACGCTGGATGGGTGGGCTAGCGGTTCGTCCTCGTGCCAGATCAAGTGCGGCAGGGCGGCCAAAAAATCGGCTGGCTGGACGACGACTTCATGGTGGTCGGTGCCAAACGCCCGCGCCACCACACGCGCATACTCCAGTTCGTTGGCCTCGGGTGCGTCAAAGCCTACCGAGAAGGTCTTGATCGGTTCCGCAACCAGTTTGCTCATGACACCAGTGATGGCCGAGGAATCGATGCCGCCGGAAAGAAACACGCCTAGCGGCACGTCCGCCATCAGCCGCAATTTTACAGACGTTTCAAACAGTTCGCTCCACTCGGACACATAGTCCGCCACAGCACGCGGCTGGCCATCGGCGAATTCGCCGGGACGGGCATCCCAGTAGCGTTCGATCTGTATTTTGCCGTCCTGCCACAGCAGCGTGTGTCCCGGCAAAAGCCGCCGGACACCGGCAAACAAGGTCGTGTCGTCGCTGGTGGCGTGGTTGGCAAGGTAATCGGGCAGCGCGTCATGGTTCAGTTCCGGCCGCAAGGCATCTGCGGCCAGCAGCGCTTTGATCTCCGACGCAAAATAGAGCGACCCGTCGGCGGTGTGGACGTAATAGAGCGGTTTCACGCCGAGACGATCACGGGCGATGAACAGTTCTTTGGTGAGCCGGTTCCAGATGGCGAACGCGAACATCCCCCTGAGGCGGTCCACGCACTGCTTGCCATATTCTTCGTACAGATGCAGTATGGATTCCGTGTCGGAATGCGTCGCGAACACATGGCCACGCGCCTCCAAATCAGGCCTATGGTCGGCGTGATTATAGATTTCCCCATTGAAGACGATTTGCAGCGAGCCATCTTCGTTGGGCATGGGTTGATGCCCCATAGCCAAGTCTACGATGCTGAGGCGGCGGTGCGCGATGCCGACCGGGCCTTCGATGAACAGTCCCGCGTCATCCGGGCCACGATGCCGCAGGACATCGCGCATACGGACTAGGGTAGACTGGTCCACCTGACGCGAACTTCGACTGCTGAAGGCGATACCGTTAATGCCGCACATAATCTTTACCTTAAAACTATTTTTTCAAAACGAGTGAGGGTACAGCGTTTTCAACATCAAAGAGTTACTTGATAGTTGGTATGTAAGCGCAGGTCATTCTGTTAACTTTAGGGTTAAACAAATATCCATTTTTAGTTATGTTTTAAAGATGAAAACGCTGTATCACTTGATTCTATCCCCTAGCACATTGCGAAAACTCCACCTCGGGAACGCTATCCTATATCCTTGAATACTTCTTCCTCCGCCATGACCGTCAAAACCCGCTCCCCCCACCGCAGCAGCGTGTCGGTATCCGCCGACTGCACCTTTGCATGGCTACTTTCACTCAATGCCCCAAAGCGAAGTTCCATCTGGCGCAGCAACAAGGCGGCCTGGCCTTTCTGCAAACCTTTCTGCAAACCTTTCTGCAAACCTTTCTGCAAACCTTTCTGCAAACCTTTCTGCAAACCTTTTTGTAAACCTTCCTCCAGACCTTCCTGCCTACCTTCCTGTCGGCCTTTCTCCACGCCCTGCCGCTTCCATTCTTCTGTCCACTCGATGACCCGTTCAGCCAACATGTTCTGTACCTCTTGTAAATCGTTCAGGTTGCTAAATTCCACGCCCGGCACCCGGCCCGGCAGAAACACCCGCTTCAGCCAGACCGTGAATGCCCGCCGCAGCGAAGCCTGCTCCGGCGACTTGAGCCATTCGACCAAAGCCGCCAGCACACGCTCCACGTCTTGCGGCGTACGGCTGCCTTCCAGTCGGAACAAGGCCGCCGCCAGATTCTGCAACGGGGCCAGTTCGGTGTCGGAAAACCGCCCCTCGTCCAGCAGGAAATAGCACAGTTGGGGACGGTAGCGTTCCAACCCTGGGGGTGCTTCGACGATCAGATCAACAATCTCCCGTGGCGCATCCCATGCTTTGACACCATTATACAAGACCAAGGGCAACACTGGGGGCAACCGACCATCGGTAGCCAATTGGCCCGTACGAATCAAATCCTGATAGAGCAGCCCTAAGTAGACCAGTATGCGCACCGCCATGTAGCGGTCGATGGTGGACTGGAATTCCAGCAAGAGATAGACATACAGCCAATCTTGACCCCAGCGCACCCGCCAGATGATGTCGTCCTCGCGTTCGCGGAGGTCGTCTGCGACATAACTGCCGCCCACCTTTTCCAAGCTGGCGAAATCGATTTCCCCCACCCATGGCTCATGCACAAAGCCGCGCAGCAGGTCCGCCACCATGTCGGCATGGGAAAATAACAATTTATAGGAATGGTCATGGTCCATGGGTACGGTTTAATGCGTGACATCATCAATGCTCACTCGTAAATTCGACAAACCTTGCGTACGCATTAACCATGATCATCTATTGGTTGACATAGAGATGGCCTTGCGCGGCATGTTCGCAGTTATCACTTGTAATCATTTCACCACTTTCGATGTGTAAGATTTTTTTAACCGACTTGGAGCAAGTAGTCGACTATGGCCCTTACGTTTCGCTTTTTTTCATTCAAAACAATCCTAAGGGATCAAACGTAACACGCTTTCCACATGCCTGGCCACCGCCCCCCAACTGTATTTCTCCTCCACTAGCCGTCTTGCGGCATCGCCGATTAGTTTCCGCTCTTCCGGCGATCCTAGCAGGCGGCACACTGCGTCGGCAAAGTGCTTGGGTTCGTCGGCCAATACGATGTCCGAGCCATTGGTCACCGGGAGTCCTTCTGCGCCAATCGTGGTTGACACCACAGCTTTGCCCATCGCCATCGCCTCGAATATCTTCAGCCGTGTGCCGCCTCCCACCCGTAGCGGTACGATATACACCGAGCCTTTCGCGATGGACGGGCGAATATCCTCGACCCGCCCGGTGACCGCTATGCCAGGGTCGGATTCCGCCAGCGCCAAGATTTTCTTGCCCGGTCGGCGCCCAACCACCCATAATTTCGTGTTTGGGCGCGGTTTTCGAATCAATGGCAGAATCGCTTCAACAAAATAGAGAATACCGTCTTCGTTGGGCATCCAATCCATGGAACCGGTAAACACTAGGCTTTCGGGTTCCTCGCCATCAGCGGGTTGGAAATAATCAGTATCCACGCCAGTCGGAATGGTGGTGATTTTTGCGGGATTTATATCTTTGGCAAAGAAGTCCGTGTCGGTGTCCGAAACTGTCAGCACATGTACCGACCGGCGCAAATAGTCCAACTCCGCCTTTCGCATTTTTTCATACTCGCGTTGGAATACGAACTTCCAGACTGGGTTGACCGCCACCTCCCAGTGCCGTTTCCAAATCATGGCCTCCACATTATGCGTGAAGGTGACCACAGGAATGCCGAGGTCGAACGGAACAACGGGGGCTGCGTTGACAAAATCGCACAGGATAATATCATACTTCTCCGCCAGCAAAACTTCGCGCAGATGGCGGGCGACTTCCGGGCGGCAATATTTGCTGAGGGAGTGAGGCAGAGGGGCAAAAAAATGGGCAAGATAGCCGAGCGCTTCGCCGAACCCCCGTCCGCTGCTGATCTTTAGCGGGTGCGTCACCACCTTTTCGAAGACTGGTGCGAGCTTGGGGTGCTCGTCGTTGGGTTCTTCCACATAAAAGGTGAACAATGTCACCTGATGGTTTTTGGCGAGTTCCTTGGCAATGTGGAAGCTACGGATTTTGCCGCCTGAATCCGGCGGAACCAAGCCACCGGCCTTTACCCAGATGATTTTCATTTACCAGCATATCCCTTCGTATTCGCCCTCATGGCTAACCCGGTTGTGTTTGTGCAAGTTGATCAAGTCGATGACGATGTGGTGTGGTTGCAGCAGCGATTCCAGCTTTGCCTTGTCCACCCTAGTGCCGATCAGGACAATCTCGCACTCGCGCAAAACCGCCTCAAGGTCATTGGTAAGCAAGGAGCCGAGATGCGGAATATTGTCTGCGATAAACTGTCGGTTGGAGCCAATTAAGCGGCCCATATACACGTTCTCATCCCATATCTGCGCTTGGTAGCCCTCGCCGAGCAATTTCTTGATTAGCAGGACTTGCGGGCTTTCGCGCAAGTCATCAGTGCCGGATTTGAAGCTAAGCCCGAGCATGCCGATTTTCTTTTTGCCGTGGGCCATGATGGATAGCGCCGAGCGCTCGATATGCTCATGGTTGCTGGGCATGATGGAATCAAGCAGCGGCAGTTTGCAATCCAACTCCTTGCCGCGATACGTCAAAGCCCGCACATCTTTAGGCAGGCAGGAACCGCCAAAGGCAAAGCCTGGGTTCAGGTAGTAAGGGGAGATGTTCAACTGCTTGTCCGACAGGAAAATCTTCGTGACCGCCTCCGTGTCCACACCGGCGTGCTTGCACAGTGTGCCGACTTCATTGGCAAAAGCCACCTTCAGTGCGTGGAAGGTGTTGCAGGCATACTTCACCATTTCTGCCGAGGGCACCGGAACGGCGAACAACTCGGCGGGCACCCATGCGTAAAGTGCTTTCAGCAAGGCTTCAGATTCTGCGTCGTCCACGCCCAGCACGGTCATCGGCGGGTTGAGGAAATCTTTGATCGCAGAACCCTCGCGGAGGAACTCGGGGTTGGTGGCCACGCCAAAGTCCCTGCCCGCTTTCTTTCCGCTGGCAGCCTCCAACGCAGGCGTAATGACATCGGCGGTGGTGCCAGGCAGGATGGTGCTGCGAGTCACCACGACATGGAATGTATCTTTATGCCTCAGGCTGGCGCCAATCTGCTCGCAAACGTGTCGGATACCTTTAAGATCGAGTTTCCCATTCGCTTGGCTAGGCGTGCCTACGCAGATGAAGGAAATTTCACTCCCGAGCACGGCTTCGTTGATATCCGTCGTGGCGGTGAGCCGACCTTGGGCATGGGCTTCAGTGATCATCTCCTGAATACCCGGTTCAAAGATGGGGGTCTTTCCTGCCGCCATCAGTTCGACTTTTTCCGTCGCCACATCAATGCCTAAGACTTTGTGGCCCTTGCTGGAGAAACAGGCAGCGGTAACCGATCCAACATAACCTAAACCAAAAACACTAATCGTGCGCATTAAACACCTTACGTTGGGGAAAACTGCAAGTGGAGACGGGCTTGGATGATAGGCAATTAAGCCCAATCCCATCCTTGGTGAGCTGGTCAATTTTGATTGTCGTCGGTTGCAGGGGGGTGGCAGTCATGGTCTTTCCTATTCGGCTATACTAAGTATCACTTTAACATGGTAGTGTCTTTGCTGTCGAGATTTAGCCAATGCTTTGATCTCACTACCTATCATCACATTACTCCCAAACTGGCATTGCGCACTTTTTCATTGCCCTCTTGGCGCAAAGTGATAGGTGGTGATATGCTACCGGCAATTACCCGGATGAAAAAGGCCATAAGTTTTTCTAATGCCTCCGAAAAAAACGCCGCATAAACACTTGGAAATCGCCAACTACCCCCCTCCCTACGACGGCTGGGGCACGCACACCCGGTATGTTGTTGCGGAAATCAGGCGGCGCGGACACCGATGCGAGGTTCTGAAAATCAATGATAACCGCCAAATCAAGAGCACGGAATATGTGGATGTCCAAAATGGGCTCGACTATCTGATTAAAGTGATACGATTTGCCGCATCCGGGTATTCTATCAATGTGCATGTCAACGCCGAGTCCCCCAAGGGCTACCTCCTTGCCCTCATCGCAGTCGCCGTTGGCCACCTATTTCTGCGCAAGGCAACGGTGACATTCCACGGTGGCACACCACAGACTTTTTTCCCCTTGCCCAAGTCGTCGCTTTGGCACTGGAAATTCAGATTGCTGTTCGCCATTGCCTCCGGTATCCTCTGTGACAGCGATGAGATCAAGCGCCCAATCGAACGCTATGCTGTGCCATCCGCCAAAATCGGCACTGCTGCTGGCTTCTCCAGCCAGAATCTTACCCATCAAACGGTGGATTTGGGTGACGAGGTGGAAACTTTCTTGCAGTCGCATGACCCGGCAATTTTCTGTTATGTTTCGTTTCGCCCAGAGTACCGTCTGGAGATTCTGCGCGAGGGGATGAAGTTGTTGCGGGCAAGCCATCCTCATGCGGGGTTCATATGGCTTGGGTTTCCGGAAAAAGAGGTGCCCGCAGTCCGTGACCATATTTCCGCTTTTGCCGCAGATGAAAAGGAATCCTTGCTATTGCTGGGAAACTTGAGCCACGACGAATTTTTGACGCTGCTGTTGCGTTGTACCTTGAAATTAAGGACACCGGCCTGCGACGGGGTGAGCGCGTCCGTATTGGAGTCTCTGGCTCTCGGGGTGCCTGTGGTCGCCAGTGAAAATGGACGCAGACCGGCGGGCGTAATCACTTATGCCGAAATGGATGCGGCGGACATGTGCAGCAAATTAGAGTACCTGCTGCAAAATTTCGATGTTGTCAAGCAGCAGTTACCCTTGGGGACAGGACAGGACAATGTCGCATTGACCGCCGATTGGCTGTTGGGGGAATAAGCCAGTGTCCCATAACAAACTTCAGCGCCTGGCGTCCATGGGCGCAGAGGAATTATACTCGCGCTTTGCGCAAGAGCTTGCCAAGAGGATTGACAGTCTAGGCTTGTTGCAACCATCGTTCAAACCCCACACGGCACAGTATTCGACTGAAGCCGGACGGTTTTTTTTCCACAAGGACGATATCCCGCAACGGATTCGCCTGATCTGCGGCATTATTCCCAACTACGACGACAATATACTTAACCAGGCCGAGCAGATATTGGACCACCAGTTTTCGCTGCTCGGTTACGGAGTGCTGGATTATGGCAAGGATATCGATTGGCAGCTCGACATCGTTAGCGGCAGATGCGCACCGCTCAAGCCCTGGCCCAAGATCGGCTATCTGGATTTCCAGCAGGTCGGCGACAGCAAGGTCACTTGGGAACTTAACCGCCACCAGTTTTTGCCAACCCTCGCTAAAGCCTGGCTGCTGACAGGTGACGAGCGTTTTGTCAGGAAGCTGGAAAGCCTTTATTATGACTGGCAGCGGAAGAACCCCTACCCCCTGGGCATCAATTGGACCAGCAGCCTTGAGGTCGCTTTCCGCAGCCTGTCGTGGGTCTGGACGGCGCAACTGTTGGGCGGATGCGGAAGCACCGCAAAACTCCGCCAAGACATCATGCAAGCGCTGGCTTTCAATGCTTGGTACATCCGGCGCTACCTGTCAACCTATTTCTCGCCGAACACGCATTTGCAGGGCGAGGCTGTGGCACTGTATTGCATCGGCACACTGTTCCCTTCACTGCCCAAGGCCCAAGATTGGAGCGAGACGGGCTGGAACGTCCTGTTGGAACACGCGCTCACCAAGGTTCTGGAGGACGGTGCCTATTTCGAGCAATCGACCTACTACCATGTGTACGCACTCGATTTCTTCCTGCATGCCCGCATACTCGCCGAACGCAACGGGAAGCCGTTTCCGGCTGGATTTGACGATGTCGTGAAGAAAATGCTAGTGCATCTTGCCTGCCTTTGTCAGGCAGGGCCTCCGCCGCGTTTCGGCGACGACGATGGCGGGCGCTTGTTCGATGGCCGCCGCAATCGGGCCGAGCACTTGTCAGACCCGCTCGCGATAGGAGCCGCGCTTTACCAATGCGCGGATTTTAAACAACCGGGTGTGCAGGTCACCGAAGAAATGCTGTGGCTACTCGGAGAGGAAGGGCTGACGGCCTTTGCTGACTTTCCTACATTGGCAGGCGGCAAATCAGCCCGGTTTGACCACGCGGGATTGTACATCGCCTACGGCGGGAAAGGTCGCGGCACGATGCCCGAGCCGGTTGGACCCCGGAGTAAGACCGACTCGGTTTTGCAAACCGCGCCGCTCTGCGGCGATTGCCGGGAAATCGGCCGCAGCCAGTTGGTGTTCGATGCCGGTCCCTTGGGAGGCGGAAGCGGAGGACATGGCCATGCCGACGCGCTGAGCCTGACATTGAATTTGAATGGGAAGCCAGCGCTGGTTGATCCGGGCGCATGCAATTATGTCGGGCCGGATTCCGAGCGGGAGTACTTCCGCGTGACAGGGGCGCACAACACCGTCACCGTGGACGGCCTTTCCCAAGCCATCCCCAAAACCGCGTTTTCTTGGTTCCAGTGGCCTAAGGTCAGCTTGGAGACAGTTGCATTCACCCCGGAATTTGAATTCATCGCCGCCGCCCATGACGGCTACACCCGGTGCCAGCCCCCCGTGACGCATCGCCGCACGCTTTTTGCGCCGCATGACGGCTTTTGGTTCGTGTTGGACGAGTTAGTGAGTGACGGCCCGCACGATTATGCCCTGCACTGGCATCTGGCACCCGGTGCGGGCGTGGAACAAGAGGCAGCAGGCAGGTGGAGCGTCGGTTTGGAGGAAAGCAAACTATATATCATTACCGCCGCAGACGGATGGCACCCCGCAGTCGAGTCTGGCTGGTTTTCCCCTGCCTATGGCGCAAAGCAAGCCGCGCCTGTCGTCAGGCTCGATAAAAAGAGTGCGGGAGGCAAGGAAGCCGTTGCAAGCATCCTCTGGAGCGGAGCAGCAGGCGCATCCGCGCTCACACTGGCGGCCTTGAACACTGGGCATGCCCACCGTGCGTACCGCTTGGGAAACGGGAATGTGCATTCAGTTTTCATCCTAGGTGATGGCTTTTCGGCCATCACCGCCGATGGTTGGGAAACCGATGGGAGATTTCTGTACGCAATGCTGGATTCGGATAATCGCCCTTCGCGCATAATAGCAGTCCACTGCAATACCGTGACTTACTGTGGCGAGACGTTTTGCGGCGCAAGAGAACAGCCGGGCACGTTTGTGTGGCGAAGGGAGGATTAATTTGCCTCGGTCAACGGGCAGTCATTGCAGGCATCGCCGGTAATGTCGGCGGTTGCCCGAGGCGGCCCATTTTGAGTGCCGCAAGCCAACAGTCCAGCACCATGAGGCGCCATAACATGGCACTGTGGTCCCGCCGTCCTATCAAGTGTTCGGAGACCAGCCGCCCAACCGCGCCCGTGTCCACATACTGCCGGAGTTCGGGCGACGGCTTGCGGAGGGCCTCAACACGGTGGCGGAGCGGTCCGCGGAACCAACGCCCAAGCGGAACCGCAAATCCCCGCTTCGGTCGCGACAGCACTGAGTCTGGGACGATTCCCTTGATGGCGAGACGGAAAAGCCGTTTGCTCTCGCCGACCGTCACCCTTCCGCTTCCAGGGATGCCCAACGCGAAATCGACGAGGTCGAAATCCAACAACGGCACCCTGGCCTCCAGCGAGACGGCCATACTGGTCCGGTCCACTTTCGTCAGGATATCCCCTGGAAGGTATGTCTCAAGGTCAACCCGCATCATCGCGGAGGCAAAGTCATCCCCCAGTTCCGCTGGAATCCATCTTCGCAGTTGGTCGGCGACAAACCCTGTTCCGCCCGGTTGGTCCGCCCGCGCAACCCCGCCCTCATCCAGTCGCAATGGCTGGACCACCGTGGCGGCATACCTGCCCCACTTGGAGCGCCCTAAGTCAACTAGGCGATTGCGCCCAGGAAACATATGCGGCAGCATGAGCCCCAGCGCGGTCAACAGTTTGCCAAGCCTGCCTCCGCTTTCCGCACCGTGTCGCAAGGTTTCCCAATATCTGGAGTAGCCCCCGAACAGTTCGTCGCCGCCGTCGCCCGAGAGCGCGACAGTCACCGATTGCCGCGCAAGTTGCGCCACAGCGAATGTAGGGATGGCGGACGAGTCGGCGAATGGCTCGTCGAACATTGCTGCAATCGACTCGAAGATTTCCTCAACCTTAGGGCGCAGGAGCAGTTCGGTATGCTCGGTGCCCAGTTCCTCGGCGACAGACCGTGCGGCTGCGGACTCGTCGAATTCCTCTTCGGCAAATCCGATAGAAAACGTGCGCACCCTGCCCGCCGCATGGCGGCCCATCAATGCGACTACTGTTGACGAATCCAGTCCGCCCGATAGGAATGCGCCAAGCGGCACCTCGGATTCCAGATGGGACTCCACCGCCGCATCCAGTTTTGCGCGGATGGCATCAACCAGTTCCTGTTCGTTGGCGATGGGGCCTTCGGCACTCGGCGGCGTCCAGTATTTGTGCAGCTTTGCTCCATTGGCCGCGTTCCATTCCAATAAATGGCCGGGGGGTAATTTCTTCACGCCTTCGAAGATGCTGTCGGGATCGGGCACATAGCCAAAAGCCAAATATTGCATGACCGCGCTTGGCGAGACGCGCAGACGCTCGGGTTGCAGGGCGTATAGCGAGCGCAGTTCGGAACAAAAAACCAGACCTTCCTGGGACTCCATGTAGCTGAGCGGCTTCATGCCGGTCCGGTCCCGTGCGATCAGCAGACTACTGTTCCGGCTGTCCCAGATAGCGAAAGCGAACATGCCGTGCAAGCGGGAGACCATCCCGGAACCGAAATCTTCGTAGAGATGGACCAGCACTTCCGTGTCACTGTGAGTACGGAAACGGTGCCCCGAGGCTTCAAGCTCACGGCGCAAGGCATGATGGTTGTATATCTCTCCATTGAAGACGACGGTGATCGACCCGTCCTCGTTATAGATCGGTTGCCGCCCCCCCCCGACATCAATGATGCTCAGGCGGCGCATACCCAGCGCCACGCCCTCGGCAACATGGTAACCATCGGCATCCGGTCCACGATGCCTGATGGCATCGCACATCGTTCGCACTTGGCAAGCCGCTTCTTCCGCGGATATCTGAAAACCTACAAAACCAGCGATTCCACACATTTTATGTTCTTCCTGCGCCAACGCGGCGCATCGGGCGCGGTGACGCCGCAACCAGCAAATTTGTCGAACACCACAAGGCCGACAGCATCAGATAAAGGAAATTCAGCCCGGAGTAAGAGCCAAACGTGCCGGCCACGAGATATCCGAGGAGAGCCTGTCCGAGCCAGTAGTTCTGGATTTTCAGCGGACTTTCCGCAGCCCGCTGCCGGGCGCGATAGGCACGGTACAAAACGGACCAAACCAATGAGCACCAAATCACAAGCCCAGGCAACCCGGTCTCTGCGGCCAGATTGATATAAGTATTGTGCGTGTCCCTTTTTCCCAGAAAAGGGGAATACATGTTGTTTGCCAGTGGATACGCACCCAGACCCATGCCGAAAATGGGGTGGTCAAGGAATATTTTCCATCCTGTCTTTACTATTTCAAGGCGTTGCGCGGCTGAGGAGTCGGCTTCGTTGCTGTCGTTCTGATTTTCGACTGCTTCGGTGCTGGTCAGCTTTTTAATACCGCCCAGACGCTCCCATGTCTTCGGCGGAATTGCAAAACTAAGAACCAATCCGACAACAATGCCCATGCCAATAGCGAGGCGTAATTGCTTCAGCAAAATCGGGATGAAGCCTGGGGCTATGGCAATTATAATCCCCAAGAAGACACCCCGTGACTGTGTGCGCAGAATCACAACAAGCAGTATGGCCGCGCTGATCCCACAGCCCAGCCTTACGGGATTCCATGTCGTCTCGGAGAAGACAATGGCAAGGGCAACCCCGAATGCAAGGAGACACAGTGCCGCCAAATCGTTGGGATTATTATAGACGTGGGTCCATACCGCACGGCCTTGGACAGTGTCGCCCCCTAGGAACGTGCCGCGGGCGGGGAACAGTATGAAGCAACCGAGTATAAGCAATAGGTAGAAGCGAAATTGGCCCTCTGTCTGGAAAGCATTCATGGCGATTAGGAGGACGACTAGCAATTTAAGGCGTTCTACCACGGTTTCTAAGGCAACATCAGCAAATGGCGAGGTGAAGGACGCTACCAAAGCCCAAAACATAAAGGCCAAATATAGCAAAAAAGGTGTCGGCTTTTGCACTGGGTTGCGGCCTGAGAGCAATCCCATGACACCCATGGCTATGCCAAGCTGCGCAACGGGAAATTTAAAGGTTATGATTGCGAAGGAATAAATGCACAAACCCAGCAGCGTCATTGTCCATTTGAAGTCAGGCAAACCTAGCCGTGATTCCCGCGCCTTAGATTTCGGACCCGCAGGCCGGGTGGATTGATTTTTCAAGGTCGACACGGACAAATTGGCGGGGCTGGAAATTGCCCCGTGGCGACCGGTGGCCTGGTTCATTTGCCCCTCCATTTTAGCATCTCTGCCGCACCGGATAACCAACCTTCAAATAATACTTCAGTCTGCGCCATAGTGTCGATATAGCGGGGGAGCAGCAGAGTATTTTGTCCGACATTTGCCAAGCCAACCGCGCAGGTCGTAGCCGTTTCCACGCCGAGATCGCGCAGCCAGGGCAGAAAAACGGGATCGACATCCCCGCTAGGGTAGCAGAAATGTGTCGCTGGCCTGCCAGTCAATTCCTTGATGATAAGCCTGTTCTCAAGCACCTCAGAGCGGAAAGTGGATTCTTCACGGGGTGTCCGGTGGCGGTGTGTGTGTAGTTGGACATCGAAGCCCCGCTGTGCTATGGCGGCGACTTCTTCCCCTGTCATGAGGTGGAGACGCCTGCTTCGCACAATGTCTTCCCAGTCGATCCCCAGCCGGTCTGCCACAAGGGCAAGCCACGCTAGTTGCGCCTCGCGGTCCTGTGCGAGGAGTCGCACATCGACGAGCAGGCGAGCGGCCAGCCGGTCCCGTTGCCGCACATCCCCCAAGTCCACCGGTTCGCTTTGCGCGGGGAGTGTTCCGGCGGGCAACGCCTGAGAACGGGCTAGCCAGAGCAGGTAGCGGAGCGTTATGCCAAGGATCGGGCGCTGGTGGAGGCAGTAGTAGCTCGATAAATAAACCGTTGCCGGGTAGCCGAATTCCTCAAGCAAAGGCATCGCGGCCGAGAAGAAATTGTGGAAGCCATCGTCGAAAGTGAGTGCCACGCTACGATGGGGGAGCTTGCCGTCCACTAGGCGGCAGACCGCCTCGGCCAATGGCAATACCACATATCCGTTGTCACGCAGAATCTCAAACCGCCGCCGCAAAAAGGCTGGCGTCACAAACAGCATTGGGTCCCATTCGTGTTCGTCTCGCAGTGACACTCCGTGGTAGCAAAGGATAAGCAGATGGCGATGGCGCCAGGGCGATGCGGCAACCAATCTGAATCCGCCGCTTGCGCGAAAACTGGCTAGTAGCGCATGGCGGATACGCCTTGCCGCTTTTTTGGGCACTCCCTCATCCATCGGCTTTCCCCTTTGTGACCAGCAGACTGCGGTTTGCCAGTGTTTCGTAGAGTGTCGAAAGCTTCTCTATCACGATGTTCTGATGGAATTGCATCCGCACCGCCTCACGGCCGGCCTCCCCAAGCCGGGTTCTTAGCGGCGGGTTCGCAGCAAGCATCCGCAACGCCCCGCTGAGCGCAGCAGGGTCTTCGGGAGGCACCAAGATGCCGGTCTCCCCGTCAACCACCACATCGGGCACCCCCCCAACCGGCGTGGCAAGAACCGGCCTTGCCGCCGCCAGAGCCTCAATCACGGAATTAGGGAACCCCTCGTTCAGCGAGCAAAGGACGCTAGCGTCAAAAAACTGGTGCAGATTCAAAGGTGACATCACTTCTCCGACGAAATGGACGCGATATTCGATATTCAGTTGGTTCGCCAACTGGGCGAGTTCGGAGCGGGACGGTCCGTCGCCTACCAGCACCACGTGGAATCGCGGGTCGAGTTGTGCCAAGGCCCGCAAAAGCAGGGCATGGTTCTTGACAGGCGCCAGCCGCGCCACTACTCCGACGGTGAAGGCATCCCCTGGAACCCCCCAAGCCCGCATCTGAGCCATGCGCGATGCCTCGTCCACCGAATCGAACGCGGTTTCCGCCAAAAAATTGGGAATTTCTACGATCTTCTCACATGGCACACCCTCTTCGCGAACTAGCAGGTTTGCCACCGCGCTGCTGTTTGCCAGTATCCTATGGGCCAGCCTGTAGCTCCATCGATTCAGCGGTACCAGTCCGGGCCGGGGGGCATCATACCACCAACGGCGGCTGGCGATGACCTGGCATTTTCCGAATAGGCGCGCCCAAGGCACGGCAAAGATATTGGTGTAGAGGTCGTGCGTGTGTACGACATCGGCCCCCCAGTCTCGTAGAAACGTGGCAAAGCGCACACCCTGCCGTAAAGTCTGCGGAGAGTATAAATTCGGGATAGGGAAATGGACCATTTGCACTCCGAGCTTTTCGTATCGGGCACGCAGCGGGCCGTCGGCATGGAAGTGTGTCACGCACAGCTCAAACCGTTCCAAGTCCAACGCTTCCGCAGTACGCACGGCGTTCAACTCAGTTCCACCGACCTCGAACGAATCGATGCAGCTGGCTATATGGATACGATGTGATGAAGACATATTATTGATTATTTTATACTTCTAATCGCGAAACAATACATTGAAAGAACGCCTCTGGCAATACTCCGGTTTATGCATTCGCAGGGTCGCTAACGCGGGTAACACTCGTGCTGTGATAGGCATTCTTCTCTACTGGTTCCTGTGATTTATTCAGGACGATACCCATTAACTCGGTTCCTTCCAGTATTTGCAGGGATCGGCGGATATCCTCAGCAGTGTTATTGCCGTCCTCCACTACGAACAGGGCTGCATCGAAATTGGGCATGAATAGCATGGTATCATCGGATGTCAGCAGCGGAGGCAGATCAAACAGGATGATTCTCGAGTCATATTTGGATTTCATGTCATTCACTAAGGCAACCATCTTGGGCGATGACAACAACTCGGATGAATGCGTCGTATGACCCTTTCCAGGCAATACCACCAGCCGCTGAAAGCCGGGGTTGATCAAAATCTCTGCCAATGGCGTGTCCCCGTTCAGATAATCCAGCAGGCCTTTTTCCACGTCCAAACCGAAAAACCAACCTAGGCTTGGGTTCCTAAGATCGGCATCCACGACCAGCACCGTCTGGTTGACCTCCATCGCTAGGGCGATAGCCAAGTTGGCTATCACAAAGCTTTTTCCGGCATTGGGTGTCGCGCTGGTGATGGCCAAGCTGTTCCATTTATTTTCGCGCAGCCTTTTCAGCACCCTAGTGCGAAGCTGGCGAAAAATATTGATATGCGGGTCGTTTTTCAAACCCATGATGGTACGCCTCTGGCGCAGTAAATCCGGGCTGCTTCTAGTCACTTTGGTATTGGTATACTGAATTAATGACGGCTGTTGATCAATTTCCGGGGGCTTCATTTTAGGCTCCGATAAAAAATCCATTGGCATTAGAAGTGCTGCGCATAAGCAACTAGTCTATCCCAAACATCACCCAAGGGCATCACCACGAAGTGGGTTAGCAGAATCGCAAGCACTAACAATACTAGGACCGATATCCATACGAGTTTGGCCCGTCGCCGTTCAAGCGCCTCATCATCGTTATTTTTGATGTAGGGAATCACGATAATAGCTTGCATCCCGGTTATTGCCTGTAAAGCTTTATGCCCGCGCACACTACTATTCAATGCCTCCGCCAATACGGTCAATCCCACGCCGACCAGCAAACTGGCGGCAACACCCCCAAATAATAGTTTTGTCCGGGTTCCCTTTTCAGGTTTTTCTGGAAGAATGGGGGGGTCTATCAGAGTGAAGCTCTCACCCTTTTGCTCTTCCTCCAGCGTTTGTGCCAACCTGGCTTCCTGTGCCTTGTTTTTAAGTTCGGCGAACTTCTGCAAGTCGGCGTTCCGCTCTCTCACGAGTTCATTGTATCCCCGCTCCACCTGAGGGGTCTGGGCAATATAGCCATTAAGTTGCTCCAAGTTTTTTTGCAGGTCGGCTTGCCGTTTCACCAGGGCTTCAAGCTCGCTCTGGCTATTGTTGAGTTGCCCCAGTAAATTGATATAAAGAGGGTCGGTCGAACCCGCCGAGTCATCAGGGGCCGGAGGCGGATTGGCCTGCGTCGATACCGCCTGCTGCTCAAGCTTTTTAGTCTTTTGTTTGAGTCTGACCACATCAGGATGATTTTCGGGATAGGTTTCCTGCAGTGCGTCCAACTCCTGCTGGGTCTTATTTAATTCAAGCGCAGCGTCTTGCTGGTCCAGCATCCCGGTAAAACTAGGGTCAAGCGCTTTGATTTGCCGAGTAATCCGCACGACATCCGGGTGTGCGGGGTTGTACTGGCTTGCCAATTGCATATATTCTGCTTTTAAAGCCCTGATTTGATCTTCCTTGCTAAGAGCGGGCGGGGTCTTTTCCCTCACACCCAGTTGTTGCGGGACGGGAACCCCTTGCCTAGCCCTAGGAAGCGAAGTGGTAAGATAGTCTATCCGTTCTTTTAGGAGACTAACCTGGGTTTCCGTCTGCCGCAAATCATCAGCTATCCGTTGAACGGCGGCTAGGTTTGAGGGTAACAGTTCCGGCAGGCTTCTACCGAACTTTTCCTTGAACTCGGCAATTTTGTTTTCTATGCCCTGAATGTCCCGATTGACCCTCCCTGCTTCTTCGTTGATAAATTCTGTCGTTTTCGTGGCGCGCTGGGTTCTCACTCGGCTATTTTCCGCCAAGAAAAGATTTACCAGTTCGTTGGCAACCGACTGCGCCATGACAGGCTGTTCAGATTTAAACGCAATGGTAAAAGCTATGGTTGCCTTGCCGGCACTGCTACCTTGGGATTTCACATCGGCAGCGATAAGGTCCACCGTGACATCATCTAGAAACTGCTGTGTCAACTCGCTGGGGGTCGATTTATCCTTTTTCTTGGCATAGAGGTGATATTTGTCAATGATTGAGAGGATGCGATCCCTAGTCATGACACGCTGTTGGATAAATCGGATGCGCTCGTCGGCAAAGCCAGTGACGGTGGTTTGGATCATACTTTGAGGAACTTGCTGCTGTTCGATAAGAATGGTACCTTTCGAAATGAAAGCCATTGGCAGCTTCATCGCAACGATGGATGAAATGGTACTGATGGTGATAAATGGTATCAGCAGGTAAAACTTATGCCGCTTCACTAAGGATAGGAAGCCGTTTATCGTTTCAATTAGAGTTGTTTCATTTTCTTCCATTAACTTATCAATACCTTATACAGCCTTTTCAACATCAAAGAGTTACTTGGTAGTGGTTATTATAGCACAGGTTATTCGGTTTACCGAAAGAGTTAATCGAATATCATTTTTAGGTATATTATGAAGATGAAAACGCCGTACATAAATAAACGCCCATGCTTCACATAGCCTTTTAAGAAATATGAGCCAACCAATCATTTAATTGCTTTGCAAAATAATATAACTTAACAAGTAACTCTTCGATATTAAAAATGCTGTATGGCTTGCATTAAAACGACAGTCCATGGTTTTCGGTGGAACTACTGTGAACAACTGTCGTATCATCAAACATATTATATTTTCCGGCGGCTAATTCTTCGATTTCATCGAGAGCATAACTCAAGGAAAGCGTCACGACATTTCCCTCGGCTGGTCCTTGTTGCTGAAGCTTCTGCCATAGGAAGGCATAGCTTCCTTTAAGCTGCCAGTTTGCCGCGAAATCCCAAATAAACGCCACCGAACTATTGACAGAGTTGCGACCATAAGCACTCGTGGTGGTGCCACTGGAGGCTTGACCACCGATCGGCAGGCTCTGCAAAAGGTTGGTGTTGATGTTCAGCATCAGATGTGGGGTAAGTTTGTACGAATATCTGGCATAGACCGATTGGGTTTGCAGCGTTTGGCCAAGGGCACTCGGCACGATGGTGCTTGAATAGCCAATAGAGAACTTGCTTAGACGGTCTATATAGCTTAGACTGGCATTACCTAGCGGACTCATGCTCGAACTGTTTGGGGCATTTGAGGCATATTGGATATCTGTCCGCCTTAGGCCTGCGCTGAAATTAGCAGTCCAGTATGGACTGATTACATACTGCCCCCCTAACTGCAGACCAATTGACCGCTGCGTCGAAGCGTTGCTTCCTTGGTATTGGCTGTCCATAAAATACAATCCCCCGTTCAAACTGAGTTCACGGTCCCATGCATAGTTAAGCCCCAGATTGATGCTGTAGGAGTCGTAGTTGGTGTAGCTTGTGGGAGCGGTGGAACTGGTTTTCGCCGTCGAATTCGAACTGCTGGTATAACTTCTGTTCGTGTATGCAGCCCCTAGGCTCAATTGACTGCGAGCCGTCCACTGCCACATCCAAGAGGGTGCCAAATTGTAATTGGTGGACTGGACTCCGGGTACTATAACCCCTGTCTCTTGGGATTGACTGGAATAGGCACAACTGATGCCGTATCCTCCGACCATTTTAAAAATACTGCGGCGGGTTTTATATTGACTATTCAAGCCCAGTGTATAGTTTTCACAATCCCACAGCGGATTGTCGTAACGTTTAATGCTTCCCTGTGCTTTAACACTGATGTCGAATGATTCGGTATTGTGGCTGGCTTGTAGGCTAGGGCTCAAAAAATAGCCAAAAGCCGCCTGTTTTTGGGTAGAACTATAAGTCATATTGTCATTATATTGTATTTGTTGCGTCAAGGAAGCTTTCAAATTTGCCCACTCTGAAGCCCAATCAGCCCAATCCGATGCCTTTGCTTCTTTGCCGAATCCTAGGCAGGCTAGGGCAAACACGCCGATTTTCAGCCAAACGACTTGACTTAAATTCACCCTGCCCTCTTTTGCAGAAAGGGGCTGGGGGCGGCTCTGAAACTGACCAAGGCTTGCCCTATGGTTCATAGACCCCGTCCGGCACAGGCAATACACTTTGGTCTATCCAAGGGAAGGAGGGCGTTTTGTAATGCTTTACTTCCGCAACAGCCTATACTGTAGCCAGACGATCTCCTTTCCATAGCGGTTTAAGGCACAACAATAGTGTCGCCACTTTGCAACAGAATATTCGATTCTATGTTGTCACCGCCCTCCACATCGCCATACTCAAAGGGTATGCTTGTGGCGTGGCCTTCGGCATCGCGCCGCAAGATGTGGATGCTGTTTCTTTTGGCAAACTGCGTCAAACCGCCGGCCATGCCCAAGGCTTGCATCACATCCGTGGGCCTCGTCATATTGATTGCACCGGGATGGGCAACTTCGCCGACCACATAAATGTTGTTGCCCTCTGCGGCAAGCAAGCGAATGTTTACTTCGGGGTTGGGGATGTATTTGCTCAAGCGCTCGCGCAGCAAAGCGACCAATTCTTCGGTAGTTTTGCGGGCGGCCGGGACATGCCCGACCAAGGGAAACGAGACGGTGCCATCCGGCAGGACCAGCACCTCCGAGTGCAAGTTCTCTTCATGCCAAACCGTGATTTCCAGTTTGTCGCCTGGGTTGAGGCGGTAAGCATCGGTTGTCATGGCCTTGGGCAGGCTACCGACCGGGGCTTTCGGCTGGTCTCTTGCCAAGTCCAGCCACTGGCAGGACGGCAGCAATGCGCAACCGAAAAGAAAAGTTAGGAATCTAAGCCCGTGGAGAACGGTTTTCATACACTTCGTGATAAATTCGGCCCATATTTTTTTAGTCATCTTTAAAATTATAGTCGAAACATGAGTATTTTTCTGCTTAAATTGTTTTTTTATCAGCAATTTTCGCTAGACCCAAGATGACAAATACTATCGATATTATTGCCGGAGCACGTCCGAATTTTATGAAAATCGCGCCCATCATCCGGGCGCTAGACGCACACAAGGTGGCGGGCGGGCCATTGCGCTACCGCTTGGTGCATACCGGGCAGCATTACGATGCCCGCATGTCCGGCGATTTCTTCACCCAACTGGGCATTCCCCAACCGGACGTGAACTTGGAAGTGGGGTCCGGCACCCAGGCCGGGCAGACGGCCGCCATCATGACCGCCTACGAGCGTCTGTTGCTGGATGTGCGCAGCGATCTGTGCTTGGTGGTAGGCGACGTGACATCCACTATGGCTTGCGCCATCGCAGCGCAGAAGCTCTGTGTGCCCGTGGCCCATGTGGAAGGTGGCATCCGTTCCGGCGATTGGACCATGCCGGAGGAAATCAATCGCAGGGTGACGGACTCGATCACCAACTGGTTTTTCACCACTAGCGCAGCGGCCAACCAGAACCTGCGCCAATCCGGGGTCGGCGAGGATCGCATTTTCTTTGTCGGCAACACGATGATCGACACGCTGCTCTCGAACATGGACCGCCTGAGGCCACCCGCATTCTGGGACGGGCTGGGCTTGCAGGCAGGTGAATACCTAGTGACGACCCTGCACCGTCCGGCCAATGTGGACACCACCGAGACCTTTGTGCAATTGCTCACCGCCATTGCGGCAGGCACGCGGGGCCTGCCTGTGGTGTTCCCCGTGCATCCGCGCACAGCCAAGACACTGCAGGCTTTGGACTGTTTGCCGTCCTGCCTGCGCCTAGTCGAACCCCAGCCTTATCTGGAATTCAATTACTTGGTGAAGAATGCTAAGGCCGTCATCACCGATTCTGGGGGAATCACGGAGGAAACCACCGTGATGGGCGTACCCTGCCTGACGCTGCGGGACACTACCGAACGCCCGGAGACGGTGAGCATCGGCACCAATGAATTGATCGGGACCGACCCCGCCTGCCTGCGGCCCGCCTTGGACCGCCTGTTTGCCGGAGAATGGAAGAAGGGGGGCATCCCGGAAAAATGGGACGGACACAGCGGGGAACGGATCGTGGCCGAACTTGAGCGATTGCTAGACTACGCCGTAGATTTTTGCCTTTAGGTCGGGATATTCGACCCCGTCAATCATGGTGCTGACGATTTCATCTTCGACGCGGCGCTTCTCTTCGCGGGTGAGGTGATTGTAAGTGCGTCGGTAAAGCGCGTTGAACGCATAGATATCCTTAACTCCGTAGGGTGCTTGGGCACATTGGAACCATTGTTCGATTTGTTGGAAATGAATGGAATGTTTTTGCATGGCAGTTGCGGCTTGCTTAGGATTCAACGGGATAAAAAGTTTGCATAAGGCCAGTCAAAATGAATCTTAAATAGTGGTGCCCGGTTCCGACTATGGAATGAAGCCGATACCCCATCCGCAACTCCCCTGTACCTGCTATAAGGAAGCGTCTCGCCGGGCGAAGGCATAGAATATCCGCGCTGCGGGAGCAGCGGTATCCGTAGAATTGCCTATAGGAACAAGGTGAATTTGCGTAAATCCTAAGTGATTGCCTGCAAAACCCAAGGCCGCTTCGCTCCGGCTGCCTGGCCGAATGGCGTGGAATATGCGTAGAGAGGGCCGAACTGGCTTGGGCGCTTTAGTTCAGATAGGGTTGGAAAATAGCGGATTTTGAATATGTACAAAGGACATCCAATCAAACCAGAGATTGCTTGCCAGATGTCCAACACAGCCGCTTCCCTGCGGCTTTGGCACTAATCGTACAAATAGGAACTCAGGCGGCTTTTCAGCTTGTTGGTCACTTTGTTGGGACCGCCCCTGCTGCGTAGGGCCGATGCTATAAAGTGCTCCAGCGGAATGGCGTTGCGCAAAATATAAGACATAGGGTTGCGCTTCAACTTGTTGGACAGCTTATTGGGGCCGCCCCGGCTACCTAAGCCCGTCGCCACAAATTCTTCCAGCTTTCGCGCTTCCTCCGCGCTTGGCCCCAATCTGTGAGAATCCCCTTTGTCGAATTGCAAGCCAAACAGGTTCTGGCTACCGATAGACATTTCAGAGTCAGACATAACACATGCTCCCCAAAAACGGATTGACTGGTTCCCGCCTGGGTGGGCGGGCGTTTAAAAGGGGAATCCGTCCGGGCGATTAAATCCCACAACGCTCCTTAAGTCGAACGGGGCTTTCCATGCTGACCGCCTACACGTACCTCTTCTACGGTTATATTTATAACATAAAACCAAAAACAGAAACAGAAAATTTATAAAAATCCGCAATATTTTTGTTGACTTATAGCTTATTGATAAAATTAGTTTATTGTATGCCACAGCAAAAGATGATGCTTGGGCTTGCCGCTCCCAGAAGGAACGCCAAGCACCAGCTTGGCAAGGTGATTTGCGGAGGAATTGTGCGTGAATTTCGTGGTTTTTCCCTTCTCCCCAGGGAATGAGGGCCGGGGATGAGGGCGTGTTGTGTCGTATAATCAAGCGATGACAAGCCGCCGTTTAACACTTTCCTGCCGCATAAGACATGCCCTACATGCCGCTTCCCGCTAGGCCAAGGCCGAACCCCGCCCCGCCAAGGGCCTCTTGGATGGCAGTGCTCTGCCTGGCGCTAGGTTTGGCGGGCGCACCCTGCGAGTCGGCTTCCCCGCTGCCTGTGTCCGCTGCCGCGCCAGCGGGGAAAGCGGACTCCACAGCACAGCAAACCGACTGGTCCACGGCACCGCCGGACACCCTCATCGCAGAACTGCGCAACAAACTGGCCGCCACCAAAGAGGTTCTGGCGCAGGTGAAAGCCAGCGCAATGCCTTCGAGCAGCGTGGCGACCCCGGAGGAAGTCATTGAGAGCGGGCTGTTGCAGCAGCAGATGGTCCGGGTTTACCAGCGCCAAATCGATAGCCTGTTGAAATTGAAGAGCCTGCAGCAAAGCGGTGCGGAACTCGACCGCACGGCGGCGAACTGGGCCGGCATGGCGACCCCGCCGCCATATTCGTTTTCCTTGCTGGACGAATTGCGGGAAAAAGTGCGCTTCCACAGGGAATATCTTATTGCGCTGGAGGCCATGAATGCCGCCTTGGGGCAGGAATCCTTGCGCAGGAGTGATACCTTTGAAAAAACTGCCAAGAACCTGCGCCAGGCCAACGAAAAGCTTGAAAGCGATGCCAACGCCGGGAACGCCCGCTTGGTTTGGCTGCGCGACTTGGAAGGGCAGCGCAACCGCCTGGCTGAGTCCCGTGTCATCGGCATTCGCATTGAGCAGCGAACCAGCGCTGAGGAAATGGCCGAAACCCGGCAAAAACTTGCATTTTCCGAGCGGCAACTGGACGAAGTGAAACGCCAAATTTCCTTCGCGCCCGCCGACCGCAAGCAGGTGCGGGACCGTCTGGCGGTGGAGCGCGGAAACCTCCAAGCCGAGATGGAGGCGATGCTCCCAATTGTCGAAGCCAGCCATCAGGCAGTGGATGATGCGGCAGACGCCCTAGAGCAAAGGCGGGCATCCCAGGCGGCAGGCGACACTGCGCAACGGCCTGTCGCCGAGTTGGAGAACGAACTCAAACTCTGCCGCGAACAGGCGGAGAACGCCGACATTAATTATCAGACACTGAACTGGCTGGTAGATTCGGTCAAAATGCGGGAGAAAATCTGGGAATTGCGTTGGCCCAAGGGCGACTCCCCCAGCTCTGCGGATGCGGGACAGGGATACGGGGTGATCACCAAGCTGCAAATCGAATCGAAGCCCATCCGGCAGTTTCTGGAACAGCGGCTCAAGTTGACGACCGACCAAATCTTAGACATGGAAAGGCAGATGCTCGATCCCTCTTCCGCTCCGTTGAGCGATTACCAGCAGAAGCTGCACAAACTTTTTGTCGAGCGCGAGGCAAGCTACCGGCGCATGTTTGGCGGACTGGAAGTGACCGACCATCTGTTGGATTTGTGGAAGCAAGACTTGGACGACCGGCAGCGTAGCAAACCCGTGGCGAATCAGATGCGGGATTGGTGGGCACAGGTGCGCCAGGCCGTTCCCCAGTTGTGGCAGTTCGAAATCTTCGCGGTGGAAGACACCATTGAAGTCGATGGCCAACCCGTCACCGGCAAGCGCAGCGTCACTGTGGGCAAGGTGGTGATCGCCCTGTCTATCTTGGTGGTTGGCCTATGGGTTTCGTCCAAGTTGGCCCGGTTCGTGGAGCGCAATGCCGTCGCCCGCATCGGCATTGATGCGAGCAGCGCCCGCATTGCGCGGCGCTGGGTGCTGTTCCTAGTCGGCGCGGTTTTGCTAATGACCAGCTTCGTGATAGTGAAGATTCCGCTCACGGTATTCGCTTTCACCGGCGGGGCGGTGGCCATAGGCGCGGGCTTCGGCATGCAAAACTTGCTGAAAAACCTGATCAGCGGCCTGATGTTGCTGTTGGAGCGCCCGTTCCGGCCGGGTGACTTAGTGGAAGTGGGCGGTGTCCGTGGGCATGTCATCGACATAGGGATGCGCAGTTCCCATTTCCGCGATGGCAACGGCATCGAAACTCTGATTCCGAACAGCACCTTTGTTGAGGAAAATGTGACTAACTGGACCTTGAGCAGCCAGTCGGTGCGCATTGTGGTCAAGCTGGGGGTCGCCTATGACGCGCCGGTGCAGAAGTTGACGGAACTGCTGTTGGAAACGGCGGACCGGCACGGGCTGGTGCAAGACAAGCCGCCGCCACAAGTTTTGTTTGAGGATTTTGGCAGTGATGCCTTGCAGTTCGGCTTGTATGTCTGGGTTGAGATCAAGCGCGACGTGGATTGGCGGACTATCGCCAGCGACTTGCGCTATATGATTCACAAAACCCTAAGCGCCAACGGCATTGTCATGGCCTTCCCACAACGCGATGTACACCTGGATACCGCGCAGCCCTTGCAGGTGAGCTTGTTGCGGAAGAGCGCAACTTAGATATGGAGTGCGGCGACTCGTCGCCGCAGGGCTTGGCAGGCTGCGATGTAAACGTTCACCCCCCTCGCCCTGCGGGAGAGGGGCTGGGGGTGAGGGCATCTGTAGAGCCTTGATTTTGAAATCCCTAACCCTCTCCCGTAGGGCGAGGGGATTTCCGCTAGGGGTGAACGCTTACGCTGCGATGAGTCGCCGCACGCCACAAACCGGCAACATCACTATACCGCATTTTCAACATCAAAGAGTTACTTGATAGTGGGTATGTAAGCGCAGGTTATTCGGTTAA
>CAIZPP010000040.1 GCA_903934875.1 uncultured Methylococcaceae bacterium | reverse complement strand
TACTTACTCCCTAATCACTACAAAATTGTACAAAGTGTAGAAGGATGGGCAAAGGCCGCTAGGCCGTGCCCATCTTGCGCGGTTTGATGGGCACGGCCTAGCGGCCTTTGCCCATCCTACCAATAAGCTGTTTTTAGAGTGATACGGGAGTAGATGTTGAAAACGCAGTATGCTATTGTGATTGGCCCTGCCCTTCCTCAGCACCGAAATAGGTCTTGCCGATGGCAATATGGATATCGCCCAGCTTGATTTGTAATTGGTCAATATATTCCATCAGTTCGTTTTGGCCCAGTTTTTCTGGATTGCCGGCCTCAATCTGCTCTTTCAAGGGTGACAGGGCTTGCAGTACCTGTGCGCTGCGTGGCAGGCGATCCAGACAGTTTTCCACGGTATCGAGGCAAAAGCGGAAGGCACGGGGAAACTGGCCGTCCCGCAATAGAAACTTTAGGACCGCATCCCTGCGCACCGAAGTCTGCATGTGGCGGCGATACATTTGCCAGGCCGTCAGGGATTTCAACACGCTCATCCACAGAATGTTTTCAAACGGTTTCAGCGCTTCGGCTTGGTCCTTCTGGCTAAGGCTCAAGGAGCGCACGTCAATGATGCGGGTCGTCATATCGGCACGTTCGAGGTTGCATCCTATGTTCATGAATTCATGTCCGGCATCGTGGCTCATGCCGCCGTTCAGTATGCCTGAAATCATCTGGACACTGAGGATAACCTCGCTCAGAAAAGCATGGCGCCATTTCGGCGACAGGCCACTCGCCAGGTTTTCCCTGGCCTTCAGGTGCAGTTCATTGATCTGCTCCCAAGCCTCGCGCGGAATGATATCGCGGACTGTGCGCGCATTTTCGCGCGCGTTGCGGATGGATGTCAGGATAGACCCCGGATTCTCGCTGTCCGCCAGCATAAACTTGACCACATGGCCTTCGGCCGCATCGGGGTAAAGACGATAGAATATGTCGTCGGCACCGGTGATGGCGATCAGGGAAGACCAGCCTGGACGTGCGTGCTTGGGTAAATCGAGGATCAAACTTCCGTTGACGTTGACCAGACGGGCGGTGTTCTCGGCACGCTCCAAATAGCGGGCCAACCAATATAGATGTTCGGCGACTCGGGATAACATAGCCATGTTACGCACCCTCCCAATCAACAATCCAAGTGTCCTTGCTGCCGCCACCTTGGGAGGAATTCACCACGGTGGAACCTTTTTTCAGCGCGACCCTGGTCAAGCCGCCGTTGGTGACATAGGTTTGCTGCCCGGAAAGGACGAAGGGCCGCAAATCCAGATGACGCGGTTCCACCTTATCGCCAATCAGCGTGGGGGCGGTTGACAGAAGTAGCAGGGGTTGGGCCATATAATTCCTTGGATCGTTACGGATCAGTTGCGCGAATTCGTCCAGTTCCTTCGGGCTGGCTTTGGGTCCGATCAACATACCATAGCCACCCGACTCGTTGGCCGGTTTGACCACTAATTTATCAAGGTTGGCAAGCACATACTCGCACTCCTCCGGGTTGAAACAACGGTAGGATGGCACATTGGGGAGGATGGCATCTTCGCCCAGATAATAACGGATGATTTCCGGTACATAAGTGTATACCACCTTGTCATCGGCAACTCCCGCACCTGGTGCGTTGGCCAAGGCCACATTGCCCTTTTTCCATGCGCGCAGAAGCCCTGGAACACCCAATGTGGAGTCCGGCAAAAAAGCCTCCGGGTCCAAAAACAAGTCGTCTATGCGCCGGTAAATCACATCGACTCGGCTGAGTCCCTCAATAGTGCGCATATAGACGCAATCGTCGTCCCCGACGACCAAGTCTTTGCCCTCGACTAGCTCCGCACCCATCTGCTGGGCCAGATAGCAGTGCTCAAAGTAGGCCGAGTTGTAAATGCCGGGGGTCAGAACCACTACATTCGGCCACTTTTTATCCTTGGCTAGAGAGGCAAGGCATTGGTAAAGCTGGGACGGATAGTCGTCGACCGGCACTATCGCATAGTCCTCGAACAGTTCAGGCAAAACCCGTTTCATCACCAAGCGGTTTTCCAGCATATAAGACACGCCCGATGGCACCCGCAAGTTGTCCTCCAGCACATACACTTTTCCTTCATGGTCCCGCACCAAATCAGAGCCACAGACATGTGCCCAAATGCCCTGAGGTGGGTCGATTCCCACACATTCGGGGCGAAAGTTTTTTGAATCGGCTAGCAATTCACGAGGAAAAACACCGTCCTTGACTATTTTCTGCTCATGGTAAATATCGTCGATGAATAAATTGAGCGCCCGTACCCGTTGCTTAAGCCCTTGCTCGATCCGCCGCCATTCGCGCAATGTGATGATGCGTGGGATGATGTCGAACGGCCATGCCCTGTCGATGGAGCCTTCGTTCTCCGAATACACGGTAAACGTTATGCCCATGCCAAGAATGGCCGCATCGGAGGCAGCTTTGCGCTCCTGTAGTTCGGTTTCAGTCATGCCGTCGAGATGCCTGAGCAATAGTTCGGCACCACTTCTAGGTTCACCCTCGAAGGAAATTAATTCGTCGAAATACCCGTTTACGGGATAGTCTTTCCAGGTGATGGTCATAATTGTGAATCTATCCAAATGTCGGAAAATGATGCAAGGTTATCATGAAAGTACAGATAGAATCTCGTTTGCAGGGTATTATCTGAAGGTTGCCTGTGGCACTTTCATTGCTCGGTGCATCGATATGATTGTTAAGGAGGTTAATTAAATCTGCAACAGTCAAAGCAAGAGGCAGGCCAGATGCTGATTTTACCCCTAATCGGATGGTTTTGAACCAGATAGTAGGATCGCTGGCACCCAATGCTCGATTGGCAGGATTAGTTATGGTGCAGGCACCTATCCGTTATGGTGCGATTTCAGAGCTTGAGAAATTCCCAAGCTTGGAGCAAGATTAGCACATTTTTGTTCTACTCCCCCTGCGGAGATCATAAAGAGGTAATATGACTTACTGTTTGGCAATTAAGGTCGATGACGGACTGGTTTTCGCTTCCGACTCACGCACACATGCGGGCGTTGACTACGCCAGCGTATTCAGCAAAATGCACCAGTTTGATTTGCAAGACGACCGATTTATCGTCCTGCTGGCGGCAGGAAGTCTGGCGACAACCCAGGCGGTGGTGAATTTGATCCGGCGCGATCTGGAAAATCCGGGCGCAGCGAGCAGCCTCAATACGGCGACCTACTTATTCGATGCGGCTACCTATGTGGGCGGCATCAGCGTGAAGGTGCAGGAACAGCACTCACTGGCAATGCAACGTAGTGGATTCAGTGCTGAGGCGACTTTCATCCTCGGCGGGCAGATAGCGGACCAGCCGCATGAGATATACCTGATCTACCCGCAAGGAAATTACATCAACGCCTCACCAAGCACGCCTTACCTGCAAATTGGCGAAACCAAATACGGCAAGCCCATTTTGGATCGGATGGCAGAGGCGAAAACCTCGCTGGAGGATGCGGCACGTTGCGCTTTGGTGTCACTAGACTCGACCATGCGCAGTAACATATCGGTAGGCCCGCCAGTCGAAGTGGGCATTTATCGGGCAGGCACATTCAAGATGGGGCATCATCTCAATCTGGACACCTCTTCGCCGCTGTATTCCGGGGTTCAGAAACACTGGTCCGAGAGCATACGGGCGGGGTTCAACTCACTGCCCCGGTTTGATTGGGAGCTATAGCAGTGTCCCCCGTAGGACTTGCGCAAAAACGTCTTCCAATGCCGTTCGCGCTGAGCTTGTCGAACTATGAACGGCTTAACCGTCCATCCTTCGACCCTTCGACAAGCTCAGGACTCAGGACGAACGGTTAAGCCTTATTTTCTAGTGGTTAAAAAAAACTTATGCACTCCTACTTACCTCGCTAATGAAAGCCGGGACCGTCAGGCGTTGGCACGAATTTTCCATGACCCACCGCATTCCTAATTAGAAGATTCGATCTATGGCAATTCGCGTGGCAATCCGCCATCAAACCATTTACCGATATGACAGGCCCGTAAGCCTGTCTCCCCAAGTGTTGCGCTTGCGTCCGGCCGCCCATTGCCGGACTCCTATAGAGTCCTATGCCTTAAAAATACAACCGGGCAATCATTTCATCAACTGGCAACAGGACCCTTTTGGCAATTACCTGGCAAGGGTAATATTCAACGAACCGGTCGCAGAGATGCACATTGATGTGGAATTGCTCGCCGCCATGACTGCGATCAATCCCTTTGACTTCTTTATAGAAGACTATGCCGAATGGTACCCCTTTCATTACGATGTCCAGCTAAAAAACGATCTTAGCTGCTATCTGGAGGTGCGCGAGGATGGGCCCCGACTGAATGCCTGGCTGGCGGTTATTGAAGGTTCTAGGCGCAACACGGTGGATTTCCTGGTCGGATTGAACCGCCGCGTGAATAAGGATATTGCCTACTCCATACGCATGGAACCGGGCGTCATGACCTGCGAAGAAACCCTGCAAAAAAGAATGGGTTCTTGCCGGGATAGCGCCTGGTTGCTGGTGCAGGCGCTGCGCCACATGGGGATGGCGGCCCGCTTTGTCTCCGGGTATCTCATCCAACTCACCCCCGACTTTCAACTGCTGGATGGCCACTCCGGACCGGAACAGGATTTCACCGACCTCCACGCATGGGCCGAAGTGTATGTGCCTGGGGCGGGCTGGATTGGGTTGGACCCAACTTCCGGTTTGTTTGCGGGAGAAGGGCACATCCCTCTGGCCTGCACACCCGACCCCGCCAGTGCGGCACCGATTACGGGCAGCTTCACCGGGAAGGCGGGCTGCGAATTAAGTTTTGCCAATAGCGTCAGCCGCATTCATGAAGAGGCGCACACGGCCAAACCCTACAGCGAGTCGCAATGGCAGGCCATCCTCGCTATGGGTCGGCGAGTGGACGAAAACCTCATCAAGAGCGATGTGCGCTTGACGATGGGGGGAGAACCCACCTTCGTATCCGTAGACGACATGGAGTCGCCCCAATGGAACACCGCCGCCGACGGCCTCCATAAACGCGAATTGGCAGGGGTGTTGATTCGCAGGCTACAAAACCGCTTCAGCATGGATGGTATTAGGCATTACAGCCAAGGCAAATGGTACCCCGGCGAGCCGCTGCCGCGCTGGCTCATGGCCTGTTACTGGCGAACCGATGGCAAGCCCATTTGGCATGATCAGCGACTATTGGCCGAGGAAACCCAAGACTACGGTGCCAGCATCGAACAGGCCTTGGAGCTTGCCCGGAAAATTGCCGAGCGGCTGAGGGTTCATACCGGCCATGTCCTGCCGGGATATGAAGACGCCTTTTACTTTCTTTGGCAGGAAGGCGCATTGCCCGCCAATGTCGATCCTTTGGCAGCCGATTTAAGCGACCCGTTCGAACGCACACGGCTAGCCCGCCTGCTAGACCAAGGACTGAACCAAGCCACCGGCTACGCCCTTCCGCTATGCTGGGATTACGGCGATGGGGCTTGGCGCAGTAGTCTGTGGACTTTCCGCCGCGAAGAAATGTTCCTGCTGCCGGGCGACTCGCCGATGGGTCTTAGACTGCCTATCGATTCCCTGCCTTGGCTTCCCAACCGGGAAGCGCACCAGGAGCGCAGCCTGTTCGAACCCTCCCCCCCGCTACCGGATGGTTATGGCGAAGTGGCGCGTCGTTTCAGCTTGTTGCTTGCGGGGCCGAACGACCGCCCCGGCGTTCATCCGCAGGAGCCGGGTGACGACAGAAAAACAGGAGCGGAGAAAACCACTCACACGGCACTCTGTGTGCAGCCTCGGGATGGCCGCCTATGTGTTTTCCTGCCCCCCCTGACCGATCTCGAACATTATTTGGAATTGGTCGCCGCCATTGAGTCCGCCGCCGCCGACGGTGGCAAACCGGTTATTTTAGAAGGCTATGGGCCGCCCCGCGATGCGCGTTTGGTGCGTTTGCAGGTGACTCCAGACCCCGGCGTCATTGAGGTCAACATCCACCCCTCCGCTTCTTGGGACGAACTGGTCAGTAAGAACACAATGCTCTATGAGGAAGCCCTGCTCAGTCGGCTGTCGGCGGAAAAATTCCTGTTGGATGGCCGCCATACCGGAACCGGGGGCGGAAACCACATCACCCTTGGCGGTGCCATGCCCGCAGACAGCCCCTTGCTGCGCCGTCCTGACCTAATGCGCAGCCTGATCACCTATTGGCAACATCATCCGGCTTTGTCATACCTGTTTTCTGGCCTGTTTGTCGGACCCACCAGCCAAGCGCCACGGGTGGATGAGGGCCGCGGCGAATTGTTGTACGAGTTGGAGATCGCCTTCGAGCAAATGCCCAAAGGGGAAACCCCCTGCCCTTGGCTGGTGGACCGTTTGTTACGCAACCTGTTGGTGGATGTGACAGGCAACACACACCGGTCTGAGTTCTGCATAGACAAACTCTATTCTCCCGACAGCGACAGCGGTCGCCTGGGCTTGCTGGAACTGCGCTGTTTTGAGATGCCGCCCCATCCGCACATGAGCTTGGTGCAAATGTTGCTGATCCGTACCTTGGTTGCCCGGTTTTGGCGCGAGCCTTACCAGCACAAACTGGTGCGCTGGGGTACGGAACTGCATGACCGCTTCATGTTGCCGCATTATCTCGCAGCCGATGTGAACGAAGTCGTCAATGACCTCAACCGGGCCGGTTACGACTTCCGCAAGGAATGGTTCGAGCCTTTCTTGGAATTCCGTTTTCCCCTGTATGGCAAGATACGCTGCCAAAACATCGAACTCGAACTGCGCTGCGCCATTGAGCCTTGGCATGTGCTGGGCGAAGAAACGGTCTCCACCGGCACGGCGCGCTATGTGGACTCCTCGGTGGAGCGTCTACAGGTCAAAATCGACGGCATGACCGATGGCCGCTACCTCGTCACTTGCAATGGTCGCCGCGTCCCTCTGCGCAATACTGGCAAGCGTGGCGAGTTTGTTGGCGCTGTCCGCTTCCGCGCATGGCAGCCTCCCACGGCATTGCATCCGAACATCCCGGTCCATTCGCCCTTAGTGTTCGACATCGTCGACCTGTGGAATGACCGGTCCATCGGCGGCTGCACCTACCATGTTGCCCACCCTGGCGGGCGCAACTTCACCCATTTCCCGGTCAATGCCTACGAAGCCGAGGCCCGCCGCGTCGGGCGGTTCTGGAACTTCGGCCACACTCCTGGAACATCGAAGGCTGAATTGATCTTAGCGGATGAGGGGAATAGCCCGGAATACCCCTGCACTTTGGATTTGAGGAAGGCCCTTGCAATAGGACGCTGAAGATATAAACAAACACAAAACTCACTCGCCCCACGGGAGAGGGTTGGGGTGAGGGCAAATTTAAAGTTGCTTTACTTCCCCCAATACCTTCGCCAATGTCGTGAGAGACCTCCAATTTTGGCACAGAACCGCCGATATAAAGGCCAAGCTGGTGCTTGGCGTTCCCATTGGGAGCGCCAAGCACCAGCTTGGCGAAGGTATTGTCCCCAGCACCCTATATGTAGAGTTTTTTCTAGCCTGTGGCTTGCCAACACAGGGAATGCAAAAGACTTGCCTTGTTAGGATTTACAAATGCTCGGCAACCTTGTGCAAGGGCCTTGCCCTCCGCCCATGCTTAATTTAATGGCAACAAGGTGCAGCTCTCCGGCTAGCTAGGCGCTGTGGAATCTTTCTCGTTGAGGAGCGCCCGCTCCGTTATCTCTTTATAAAGTTGCACTACTTGGGCATAGACCTCTTGATATTCCGGATTCCTGTCCACCAAGGGCTGGACTTGTTCGGCATGCTTAAACAGTTCTTTAAGAAATTCTATATCCCAATGCCCCAATCGCTCCCCACGCTCAAGCCTTGCCTTGATTTCAAAGGCTTTTGGCAGCGTGTCCTTGGTCAATCTTTCCACAAGGCTTATTGCGACACCTTGGTCTTTGGATACTTCAGTCATTTTTAGTTACTCTTTGAATGTGAAAGCACTGTTGATAATATAGGGCATCGGGGTAGTGAAGCAACCGAAACCCTTTCTCACCGTATCCACAGTGCTTGACTCTACCCTAAAACGCATTTACAGTCCGCCGATGATCACCTAGGATGAGCCGAAACGCAGAAAGAATCTTGCCAGTCACCGTATTGATCTAGCTGACTCGAAAGTGCCTTCGACTTCCCAATGGTCACGGTGGAAGATGACCGCATCGCTTATGGCGAGCAAAGGCTGCAAGCTTGGCGTTCTGGCGTGGGCGGGTCGTTTTCCTAGTTTGGACAGATCGGCAGAATGCCGCCTATTTGATCTCGTGCCGCTATGCCGACAAACAGCAAACCCAACGCTACTTCGCCACTGTTCAGCCCCGAACAAATTGCCGCCGCCCTCGCCGCCGCGCAGCAAACCGCGGAAACGGATGACATTGACTGGGGCTGTTCGCTTGTCACCGAAGGGGGCGGAGTGCAATCCACTTTAGAGAGCTTGCGCCGGGTTTGGTTTCGCTAAAGTCATGCGTAAAAATTAAGGATTCTGATTATGGCCATCTCGCAGAAAAACCGCTCGATTCAAATAGCGACACCGCTGGGCGAGGATGTTCTGTTGTTTTACCAGATGCACGGCACGGAGAAGCTCGGCGAACTGTTTGAGTATGAACTCGAAATGCTCAGTGAAAACCACGCCATCGACCCGGACAAAATGCTCGGCGAGAACGTCACCGTCGGCATCAGCCTGCCCGAAGACAAATGGCGCTACCTCAACGGCTATGTCGCCCGCTTCGGCCAGTATGAGGTTACCAATGGCTTTGCCGCCTACCGCGCCACCCTGCGCCCCTGGCTGTGGTTTCTGACCCGCGCCGCTAATTGCCGGATTTTCCAGAACAGCAACGTCCCCGACATCGTCAAGCAGGTGTTTAGGGACCAAGGCTTTTCCGACTTCGAGGAACGCCTGAGCGGCCATTACTCCGCCCGTGAATATTGCGTCCAGTACCGCGAGACCGATTTCAATTTCGTCAGTCGGTTGCTGGAGGAGGAAGGCATCTACTTCTATTTTATCCACGACAACGGTAAGCACCATGTGGTCTTGGCCGATTCGGTCAGCGCTCACGACAAGTTCCCCGGCTACGGAACCATCCCCTACCATCCCGAACAGGGCGGGACCGACAAATCCCGTACCGACCACATCCACGAATGGACCTACACGCGCACTGTCCAGCCTGGCGTCCATGTGTTGACCGACTATGACTTTGAAAAACCCAAAACCGCCCTACTGGTCAAGTCGGTCATCAAAATGTCCCACCCTCACGCGAGCTACGAGGTGTTCGATTATCCGGGGGGCCATAAGGAAATCAGCGTTGGCGAAAGCCTCGTCCGCAGCCGCATGGAGGAACGCCGCGCCCGCTTCGAAGGCTTCGAGGGGCATTGCAACGCCCGTGGCCTAGGCGTGGGGCGATTGTTCATGTTGACCGAACACAGCAACCAAAGCCAAAACCGTGAATACCTCGTGGTCTCCGCCGCCTACCGGCTTAGGCTCGACAGCTACATCGCCTCGTCTTCCCCCGCTTCGGAAGGGGAAATGTTCCAATGCAGCTTCACCGCCATCGAATCCAGCCTGACCTACCGCCCTCCGCGAATCACGCCAAAACCCTTGGTCTACGGCGCACAGACCGCCGTGGTGACCGGTCCGGCGGGCGAGGAAATCCACACCGACCAGTACGGGCAGGTGAAAGTCCAGTTCCACTGGGACCGCTACGGCAAGAGGGACGAACATTCCTCTTGCTGGATGCGCGTCGCCCAGCCGTGGGCGGGCAAGAACTGGGGCATGGTCGCCCTGCCTCGCATTGGCCAGGAGGTTGTCGTGGACTTCCTCGAAGGCGACCCCGACCGCCCGCTGGTCACCGGCAGCGTCTACAACTGCAGCCAAATGCCGCCCTACGCCCTGCCCGCCAACAAAACCCAAAGCGGTATCAAATCGCGCAGTACAAAAGGCGGCCAGCCCGCCCACTTCAATGAAATCCGCTTCGAGGACAAGAAGGGCCACGAGCAAGTCTACATCCATGCCGAGAAGAACTTGGATACTTTGGTGGAAAACTGCGAGACGCTTTCGGTGGAGGCGAGCCGGACAAAAACGATAGGACACGATGAAACTACGCACGTCAAAAATGATCGTACCGAAACTGTGGATGGTTTACATACTGAAACCATTAAGAAAGATCGTACCGTCAAGGTTACCGATGGCAAACAGGACAATACCGTCAATGGCGACATCACCGTTACATCGGAGTCAGGATCAATAACGATCAAAGCACCAACTGAAATCAGGCTGGTGGTGGGTTCAAGCTACATCAGCATTAAAGATGGAACTATCGAAGTGATAGGTCCTAGTCGTGTCGATATAAATAAATAATTTTCATAAGGATGCTATAAGGTCATAGTTTTTACAAGTAAATCTATAGCCCATTGAGCACTTTCTTATTTCAATTAACAACCTCAAATCCTAAGCAACCACAATGACATCTTATCGTATTCAAGAAGCTAATTTAACAATTCCAAGCGAATGGAGCGATCAAAGCTTAAATATTTTTAAAATTCCCGGGGGTAATGGATTCCACGAAGGCAGTTTTCTCATTAGTCGCGATACCCTCGATACAGCCAAAGCATTTAAAGACTATTTTCAACTGCAACTTAATAAATGCCAAACCCAACTTCCCCAATTTGAACTAAAAAAAAATGAGTGCTTTGAAACCCAAGGGACACAATGTGGCTGGCTTGAATATTGCTGGCACAACGGTTCTATCGTTCTTTATATTCGGCAAATATTTTATGCCATTGGTGCAAAGGTATTAATCTGCACCTTAACGGTTTCGCCTGCCGATGTTGCCCATCACGATGCTACTTGGCGACGAGTGATGAATAGCCTCAAACTTTTGCCACCACCACAGGACGACGCACCTGATTTTCCACCTAAAAACCCTTAAATTTTATCTATGGATTCCCAAGCAGCAGCCCGTATGGGCGATGAAATAGCACATGGAGCCGGTTTTTTATCAATGGTGGCTGGTGCGGTCGTAGGGGCAGTCGTTGGTGCTATGGTGGTAGGAGCTGTTGCCGCTACGGGTGGACTCGCGGCCGTTATTTTTGCGGGTGCAATAGCAGGTGGCGGTTTAGCAATGGGTCAACTGGTTAAAGGAATTAGTACCATATTTAACTTACCAGAACCAACCACAGGTGCTTTGATACGGGGCAGTCCTAATGTTTTTTCAAATAGCCGTGCTGCCATTCGTGCAGGTCAAGATATGGCGGCAGCTTGTGGTGGCTTGACCAGTCATGTACCAATAACTTGGCCCAGTCCCTTAGTGGCAGAAGGCAGCAAAAGCGTTTATATCAATGGCTTTCCCGCTGCACGACTGACCAGTAAAATGGTATGCGGAGCGCACATTAAAAGCGGCAGTCCGAATGTTTTTATTGGCGGGGAAACCGTGGCGCTCGCTTTTGTCTGGGATTTTGAATCTTGGTTACATACTGGGCTGGAAATTCTTGGTGTTGGGGCATTATTGGGGGGTGCGGGTTATGCGGCTGTAGCTGGCTGGGCAGCGTTCGGCTCTTTTGCAGGTATCACAGGTGGCATGATGGCGGGTTTTGAAGGCTTGGGACGGCTTGGTGACAGTCTTGGCCCCGGTTATCGAGATTTGTTTCAAGGCATTGCTGGAATGGGGTTGTTGTTGGCAAGTCCTAAACTTGCGGGATTGGGGAAAGGTCAAGCAACAGAAGACGGAATATCAGTTACTGAAGAACCTCTTAGCCGGATGTCGCCAGAATTTCAAGCCGAATATGCAGAAGCAAAAGAGGCTGGCTGGAAAAAGCCTGATGAGTCAACATGGTGGCCACCCAATAACGGTGGCGTAGGGGAACCAGTCAAAACCGAGCTTCCTGTAGGAACTGAATTGGATAGGTTCGGTAATGAGCAGGGCAGATTTCTTTCAGAAGCAGGCGATTCATTTGAAAGTCGGGCCTTGCCTCGAGTGCCAACAGAACCTGCCAACAATTACATTGTAAACAAACCGTTACCAGTGGAACAATCTGAAATAGCACCTTGGTTTGATCAACCTGGGGGCGGAACCCAATATAAATTAATTCCGCCTGATGGGTGGCCCACTGACCGTCCTTTCAATGTGCAAACCGCTAAGGAAGAAGGTTATTTAGGAGACAATTAATGACAATAAAATTTGAGGTTGGTACAAACAAATTTCTTGTCCGTTCAGCAGAACGTTTACAAGGTGCATTAATTTTTATGGGAGTAGAAAAAGAGAGTTTTATATTAGGTGGAAAAAGTTGTAATAATAAAGAGGCAAAAGCAGGTTTTTTCTGGGATGAAACTAACCAAAATCATTATTGGTTGATAAATGAATATAAAGTAGTCGAATATCTTATTGAACCCCCTTCAGCTAGTTTTTCACCAGTGGCAATTCCATTTTTCTTGGACGATTTTGGCATTGACAAAGATACATTATTAAATACAATGACTTCACTTGAAAGTGTAAGATACAATATTAATAAGCTATATAATAATATTTCATTTTTGATTAAGAATTCTAATGTTATATCGCCAGATGAGGGGTACTTTGTTGTTCCTCACGATGATTGGATAGATATTTTTTACACCGAACGTGGCGCAGATAGATTATTAGCGAAAACTCAATATCCTTGGGTGGTTGGTTTATCACTTGCGTGGTATGAGAATTACAAGAAGATTCCTTGGGCTAAATTCAATATCGATTAACGTGTAATTTTATTCAGAATAAAATTTCAAACTCCTAAGTTATTCTACTCTGAACCCATTTATTCTATTTGGAAAGCCAGAGTTGGAACATGTGGCATATGGTGATTCACATCATCAAGCCATATTATGATAAAGGTTTGAAATTGGGTAGCCATGTCGGGCAACGTCTTGTTTGTTGCCCGACATTTCGACGCTGGACTGATGCCCTTGGGCAACGCACGGGCTACCGGCTTGATGGTTTGGGGCGAATCCAAGGCATCACCCATCCCGACGGCAGCCGTGAACAGTTCGTCTGGAACGAACAAGGGCTGCTCGGCACGCACACCGACACGGCAAGGCAAAGCCAATACTGGCACTATACAGTTCGCGGACAAATCAAAAGCCACACCGATGCCAGTGGTAAAACCACTCAGGCGCAATACAATCCCCGCCAACAACTGAGTGCGTTAACGTTAACCAAAGGTACAGCCCAACATCAGTTCATCTGGGATGCAAGCGGAAGGCTACAGGCAGAAAAGCAGCCTGATGGCGTTGAAAAACATCTGCATTACAATACCCAAGGCTGGCTGGTGCAGCGCGATATTATAGGTTTCAATGAAAAAGGTTCGTTAGAAAAGCCTCCCGTGCGTAGTATCCAATATTGTTACGATGCCGATGGAAGACTCACCAATCAGCAAAACCTCACGTCTAGTTTACACTACAGTTATAACAGTCTCGGGCAACTGGATACCGCCACCCGCACACCCACCTCCGCAGGCATGGAATTAGGGCTAGGCATCCACAATCTACGCTTTGAATTTGATAAGCTGGGGAGGCTCATTCACGAGGCAGGAGACAACGGCGAACTTTACTGGGCGTGGGATGGCCTATCCAATCTACAGAGTCTGACTTTGCCTCAAGGTCAACAGGTGGGATATCAACGCTATGGCTCGGGGCATGTGCACGGCATGGCCTTTGACGGCGTGGACATTCTAAACTTTGAGCGCGACGACCTACATCGCGAAGTGTTGCGCACCCAAGGGCAACACACCAGCAAACGCGCTTATGACAAACGGGGACGGGTCAGTCGGCAACGCGCCATTATGCGCACGGCGGGAGAGAGCGAGAAGATATTAGTAGGGCGGGATTATCATTACAACCCGGCGGGAGAACTTGAACGCATCAATGACAATGTCCGTGGAGAAAGCCAGTACGACTATGACCCCGCCGGTCGTTTCACGGGGTATTACCAGACGGGCAAAAACGCTGCAAGTGAACACTTTGCTTGGGACGCGGCGGACAATTTGTTGCCAAGTAGAGGTCAAGGAGAAGCACTGGCAACCCCTGCGATTCAGGGCAACCGCCTGTTACATACCCTGCTTGCCCGTGCTGGCAACAAGACCCCCTTAAGTTTCCAATACGATTACGATGCCTTCGGCAGAGTGGTCGTGAAAAACCCTGGACTGGAGAGCCGTATGCGGGAAAACCGCCCGTACGGTTCGGAGGGAGGGAAGGCGAGAGCCTTCCCTACCCCTATAGGCCATGGACGGTATCCAGCCGGTTGCACAAGTGCTTGATTCGGATCACTTGCCAACCTGTAGTTTCCTGTTTTTTGATACTGGGACACTTATCGCGGCTTCGAGTTTGCCATCCTTGGACGCTGGATTCCGGCATCAATGACTGGAATGACGGCGTTATTTCAAACATCGTCACTTGTGTATAACGATGAGAACGCCAGCTTGGGAATGCAGTCAGTCACCACGAATAACCCACCGTGTAAGTGACCGTTTGCTCCTGGTCAGGCTTTAGCGGCACACGGAACTCGATGGTTTGGGCGTCTTTCTTCTCGAACGGAGTGGACTTGTCTTTGATCTCCCAGCGGGTCCAGCGGAATAAGTGTTCGACGACGCGAATCTCCACGGATTCCTTTTTGTGGTTGCGCAGTTTGATTTCGAATGACTCGCTGGCCTGGTGGTTGGACTCGTTGACTTTTAAGTCTATCCGTTTGCGTTCGCCGACTAGGTCGAAGGAGTCGCCCGTGTAAAGCCGCACCAGTTCATCCTTGGGGGTGTGGGCTAGGCTGTTTTCGCCGACAAACTGTAGCGACTGGTCCGCGCTGTCTTGGGTGTAAAAGCGGACACGGCCCTTCGGCAGCGGAACCCCTAAGTTATTCTCCAGGGAATTTCTGAACTCGCGGTACACAGCGACTTTTTTGTTCGACTCAGCACCGTAGCCCGGATCGCCGCCGAATGTCATGCCAAGCTGCCACCCGCCGATCTGTGCGCCGTCATAGACATAGACACGCTCCATTTTCACCGCCGCCGCCCGGACGAATTCGACTTGTTTGGTTTCCTGGTCACGCAAGGTGGTCTTGTTGGCGAGAGTGTACAGATGGAACTCGTCGAAGGCTCTCTCGCTGACCGGCGCTGCGATGTCGGCCACCGCAGCCATCGCCTTCATGGCATAGCCACGCCGCGCCTCAGGTTGTGGCGGCTGGATTTTATTGACTTCCCCCGCCATCAACTTGACGCGGGCTTCCTTGAAGGTTTTGCCGGATTCGTTTTTGATGGTCACCCAGCCGACGAGATCGACAATATTGCCATTCTCGGGTGCAACCAAATTGTAATCCGCTTCCCAAGTGAACCCGCCAGTGACATAAGCCAGCTCGGCATCGAACTTGGCCTCCTTGGCCGACTCTATTTTCCACGTCAGCGTTGGGTTGAGTACGGTGTCATCACCTAAAGAGGGGAAAATCGGCAGGCCCGGCAGGCTGAACTGCAATTTGCCTCTCACCTCAATCACCGGCTGGGTATTCGTCTTATAACCGCTGCGGATAATTTTACCCTGCACGGTGGCATCGGGCTTGTTAGCCTCCTTGATGAAAAAGTCGATAGTTTTCCCTTCGAACAACGAGAGCAATAACTGTTGCGTGACCGGGTCGTTACGGTAGCTTTGTTCAAGAATTTGAAACTTGGACTTGCCCGTGGGGTCGCGCAGAATGACTGAATCGGGTTCCAAATGCGAGACCATGTCGCTATAAAGCGATTCCGTCACACCCGCTTTCAAATCCAGCGGCACGGTTTCCCGCACCACGGCAAAATTCTGGTTGTAAACAGTGAGAGCGGGCTCGGCATTGAGTGGCATGGCGGTTAGCAAAAGTAAAATTGAAAGCAGATTTTTGTTTTTCATGCTATAGCGTTTTTAATATCGAAGAGTTACTTGTTGGATTATATCATTTTGCAAAGTAGTTCACACACAGGGTGGTTTGATTGAGTGTCCTTTATTATTTTTCTTTGTTAAGAAAAAACGCTGTACACAAATGTAAATCGGGACTCCTAGCGGTAAAAAAAATGGCATATAGGCCGTTTTGACGTTCAACAAAAGACGTTGCCAAAACAACGGAACTTGCCTGTTGCGCCCTACAGTATTGAGGGAGGCCCATTAGTGTATTATTATACGCGTTCGAATGATTGGTTGGCGTATATTTATTAAAATGGTATGTTAAGCATGGGGATATATTTATGTACAGCATTTTCATCTTAAAAATATACCTAAAACAGATATTCCGTTAACCCTTCAGGTTAACCGAATAACCTGCGCTATCATACCCACTACCAAGTAACTCTTTGATGTCGAAAATGCTGTATTACGCCCTGCTGGAAAACTTTCTCAATAATGTGTTGCTATAACGATGTATTGCGATTGAGGTCAAGCGCACTCAACAATCGCACAACACTACTGTAAAAGTCAATATAGATTGTTATTACAGCCCGTAGGATGCGCTGAGCTTGCGAAGCGCATCAATAGCGACCGATTCTCGTACCTTGGCGCATCCTCCGGCCCTAGCTTAGACAGAAGTGCCAGGAATCCTTGCAGTCACTTAGAATGTGGTCGTTGCCCCAGCAATTCTCATTTTGGCGATAAGGATGGAGGGCGGTTTCTGATAGAATCTAATGCCTTATTTAACACCCAACTGATTTTTATCACGATGCAAACTGTAACCACCAAAAGCTATCTATTTCAACGCCTGCGATGTGCTTTCACCACTTGCCTGCTCACCGTCGCCGTGCTGGCGGCGTCAGGCTGTCCGCGCATCAATCAGCAAACCGGCCAACCCACCGCCGCCATGCCGGCGGCATCAGGCTCGGGCGACGGCGTAGCCTATGCGGCGGCTCAGAATTCCCTTTCGGCCGCGGCAGCGGCAAATTTGGCAGCAACGCAGCAATTGCTAGCCACGCAACCGCAACCGGGGACCAGTTGCACACTTCCCTACGGGACACAGGGGACGATCCAAGCGGATGGCTCGTGTGCGGCCGACTTGGTCATGTCTACATCTACTATCACTATAATGCCAAACACTACCTCCGGTAAAATCTCCCTCGGTGCTGTGGGTTCTGCCTGTCTATATTCACCTAATGGTAGTGTCGCCGGTACTGGAACTCGGCAAGCGGACGGTTCGTGCCTGCCCGATTATAAAACATGCTTCTTAGAACCCTCCGGTCTACCATTGGCTTGTACTGCCCAATTCATGTCTAATTGTACAACATCAACTGATCTTTATGGGGTGAAGCAAGCGGATGGTTCCTGTCTGGCCACCTTGGCTAATCCGAAATACATCGTGCAAACCAATGTGGAGGGAGGTCTTGAGCCAGTGCTACTGGTGAATCGACCGCCATCCTCTACGCAAACCCCCATGCCGAGTTACGGGATGGCGGATGTGCGGCCCGCATCGGCGACCGTAGCCACGGCAATGCGAAGTTACGAGAGCAATGCCGTGGAGACGGTGCGGCAGTTGCATAATTTGCCAACATCCGATGCCGCTATCATCCTTGACTCGGCACGGAATGAGGTCAGGGCGAATGTCTATGCCCAACTTCTTAATGTCGCGAATAAAACCCAATGGACGGCTGCCGAAAAGGCGGTGATGGACTTTTACGCGGAGCGAATCCGGCTTAGACGTGCGGCTGCAGCCAGTTTTTCCCAGTACCAGTACAATCTTTTCGAAACAAATATCTGCCTCGGTAGCTCGCCCGGCAAGGGCTGGGCGCCGCCGGCGGGCTTCCCCGCTTTTGATTACACGCAGACCAGGCAAGCCTGCCTCGCCGGCGGACGAACCGCTGGCATGGCCGCAGGTGGCACAACGCCGAATCCTCCTAGCTTTGATGATTTCAAATCTTATGGCGTCCGCTATGCCTATAGCGATTTGTCAACGGATGCCCAAATGGCTATTACCGCTGCGGGAACAGCGTCAGGGATCATTTATGGGGCAACGGCTAGTGCCGGCGGTGCTGTGGGTGCCGGTATCGGTGGGTCCCTGGTCTACAGCATCGCCGGTCTTACTGTTTCTCAGTTTGGTGAGAGTGCTTTTCTGAGTGCAGTGGCCCCGCTTGCTGCGACGAATGCAGAAATTGAGGGACTTGCTCTTGGCATGAAAGCGAGTGATATAGTCATTGGCGTGGGTGACGCTGCTAGCGCCGTTGCTGCCCCACTCCTCATCGTGACTGCGGCACTTGTCACGATTATTGAAGAGGGCATAATGGTATTCAGCAATGCGGATCTACCCAAACAATTGCAGGGCAATGTCGATGCGGCAAGGTCAGCGCCGAATATGCATGACTTGGTTAAGAGTACCCAGGGTATTCAGGAGTTTTATGGGATTTTCATTGCCAGCACAATGCCGGATTTTGCCAATACCTTAGTGCCTCCGGCCGCGAGTTCCGCCGACCCGCAATTTTTGGTGTTGGATGAACACCGGAATCCACTTAAAGTCACCCCCAGCATTGATTTAAAATCGACGCTTGCAGCTAGCCTTCCGTCGCTAACGGCCAGCCTGAACGGAGGATGGTTTGTGCAAACGTCGGGAGGTGCGCCTGGGGGTTCCGTCAATCCGGTAAGGCACTACGCCACGGCTATACCTTATGTGGACTGGTCGAATAACAAGATGATGGCGTGGCGCTTCGGCAACACCTTCATCCGTACCAATGGAAAGGACATGACGGCTGGAGTTTCTAGTAACGAATTCCAGTATTTGGACCCCAATGGCAACAAGTTGATTGCCAGCATTGCGGTGGACAGTGCACGCCGCTCATTACCTAGCAGATGAACGGCAAGCAAACCTATCTGGAATGATGTATACCTTCGTGTACTAAGCCAAGGATAGTGCCGGCAACACCGCGCATCCTACGGCCCTTATATGATTGGTTGGCATACATTGTATGTGAAGAATGGGTGTAAGCGTTCACCCCCCTACCGGAAATCCCCTCGCCCTACGGGAGAGGGTTAGGGTGAGGGTTCTCAAAATCAAGGCTCTACAGATGCCCTCACCCCCAGCCCCTCTCCCGCAGGGCGAGGGGGGTGAACGCTTACGAATGGGTAAACCTTTATGTACAGCTTTTTCATTTTTAAAAACCAACTAAAAATGAATATTCAAACAACCTTTGGTTGAAAAAAATAACTAGCAACAGCCACAAGCCTTATCAAGTAACCGATTGATGTTGAAAACGCTGTAAGTCAGGGATAAACCCCAATCGCCCTAAGCCCGGTTGTTTCTTCCAAGCCAAACAGCAAATTCATATTCTGCACGGCCTGTCCCGCCGCGCCCTTCACCAAATTGTCGATGACCGAAAGAATCACCACCGTGTCACCGCCCTGGGGTCTGTGGACAGCAATCTGGCAGCGGTTGGAACCGCGCACGTTGCGGGTGTCGGGATGCGAGCCTGCGGGCAGCACATCGACAAACGGTTCGTCGCGGTAGCGGGTTTCGTAGAGGTTTTGCAAATCCAGCGCGGCGCTAGTGACTAACTGAGCATAGAGGGTCGCATGGATGCCGCGTATCATCGGGACCAAATGGGGCACGAAGGTAAGCCCGATTGGCTCGCCGCAGGCTTGCTCCAAGCCTTGGCGAATCTCGGGTAGATGGCGGTGGCCTTTGACCCCGTAGGCTTTGAAGCTTTCGCCAGTTTCGCTCATCAGCATGGGGATTTCCGCCTTACGGCCCGCACCGCTGACACCGGATTTCGCATCGGCAATGAGTGTGTCCAAATGCACTAGCCGCTGTTCGACCAAGGGTAACAAACCCAGTTGCACCGCTGTGGGATAGCATCCGGGATTGGCAAGCAGCCGCGCATTGCGTATGCGTTCGCGGTTGACCTCAGGCAAACCGTAAACGGCCTCGTGCAGTAAGTCCGGGCAAACATGGGGTTCGCCATACCAATGCTCCCAAACAGCGGGGTCGGTCAAACGGAAATCGGCAGCCAAGTCGATGATTTTCAACCCCCGTTCCAATAAGGCTTGTGCCATGCGCATGGCGGTGCCGTTGGGTGTGGCGAAGAATACGATATCGCATTCTGCCAAAGACTCCACGCTCGGTTCGGTGAACTCCGCATCCACGAAGCCGCGCAGATTGGGGTACATATCATCCACCCGCTTCCCCACGTCAGCACGGGAGGTGACGGTATGGATGATGACTTCGGGGTGTAGCGCGAGGATGCGCAGAAGTTCGACACCGGTGTAGCCGGTGCCGCCGACGATGGCTATTTTAATCATACAACGTTTTTAACCATTATTTGTTGTTACTTTTTGGGCATGAGAACGCTGTAAAGATTTGAACGAGGTCCGAAGGTTGTCATGCCATCTGTTTCGACCATTCCTGGCAGAGTTTGCGGAATGAACGGCTGCGGTCAAACGCTTGCTGCAAATCAATTAGCGCTGAGAAGGCGGGTTGGTCTATCGTTTCACGATAAGTGCCCCCCTCTATCCGCTCGCTTAGCCATCCTTTAGCATTACGGGGTATTTCCGCCAGAGCAGCGACTTCTCCGTCACCTTCTACAATGGATGCAACTGTCTTCACTCGGTCTCGCCAAATAAATCGGGGGGCCGTTGACTTTGTGCGTCCAGTACGGCGGGATCAGGTGCCAACTGGTTAAGCCGCAACAATTCGCCGGCGGAGAACAGGTGTTCACGCAGGGCAGTACGGGTGGCGGCATCGACTGGTGCGATACTTGTTTCACCGGCTTTCGCCACCACAGCAAGCAATGAGTCGGCTGACACGCTAGCACTGTCCAACAAGTCTGGGCTATGGCTGGTGACGATAATTTGCGCTTGTTCGGCTGCGCGTTGTAAAGCTTCGCGTAACGCGCCGGAGGCAGCCGGGTGCAAAGCCGTTTCAGGCTCTTCGATTCCGATCAATGAGGGAATGTGGCCACTGTCGCCTTGGAATAATGCAGTTAATACGCCTAGCGCACGCAAAGTACCATCGGACATGTTTTGAGCCAAGAATCTCCATGGGTGCTTGGACCCTGCCATTTCCTGCCGAAACTCCAGTGTTTCCATCGGGCCGATCAATTTGCGTTCCACGCCATGAACCATAGGCACGACGGAATGCAGATAGTCCTCGATGATTTGAATCGACTTGGGGGCCAGATGTCCAATGACACTGGCGATGTTTTCCCCTGCCGGTTTTAGCAAGCGGCCATCCTGCGGCTTTTGTAGTTCGCGGATAAGTTTTGGGTTGAGGTTGTAAAAGCCCATCGAACTCAGGGCGTCGTACACCGGTCGAAACATCGACAAACCCGACGCACTCACCAAAGCCAGTCGATCCGAAGTGACGGATGGAAAACTCGACTCACTACTTTGCCTAAGCTTTCCACGGTCAAGTTGAAAGAATGGGCCTTTGCCAATGCCTTTGATGACGCATTCTTCGGTTTGCACCTCGAAGCCTCCCTTAGGCAAGGCTCCGACGTTAAATGCATAGTGGCCGGGGTCACCATTTCGTAAGCGAAACTCCAGGCGGATGCCGAAATTGTTAGGGTGTCCGCTGGAACGCCTGCGCACTTCGGTTAAGCCACCACGTTCCCTGATCGCGTTGTCTAATGAACTGGACAGTGCGTCACGGACGAGATGGAGCGCGTCGAGAAAATTACTCTTGCCCGATCCATTAGCGCCCACAAGGTAATTTAACGGCTCAAGACGCACGTCACAACTGGCAATGCTTTTGTAATTCCGCAACACCACACGCGTCAAGAAAAAGACAGGGTGAGTCATTGTGTTAGGTGTCTGTCAAGTTTTAGGCAACCAATTCAACACTGGAAACTCGTCATGGAATTGATGAGAATTGAATGGGTTGAAGCAAACTCTCTTTACAGATTTCTAATTCTGGTGGGTGTCCGAATAATCCTCAACCTTGGCTTTAAGCTTCTGCCCCGGTTTGAAGGTCACTACGCGGCGGGCGGTGATGGGGATTTCCTCGCCAGTTTTCGGGTTGCGCCCCGGCCTTTGCTTTTTGTCGCGCAGATCGAAATTGCCGAAACCGGACAGTTTGACGGAACTGCCTGATTCCAGTGCAGATTTGACTTCCTCGAAAAACTGGTCGATCAGCTCCTTGGCTTCATGTTTGTTCAATTCGGTTTCTTCAAGGAGTGTTTCCACTAAATCGGCTTTGGTTAATGCCATTTTCATTTCCTCAATGTTGCGTTAAATCTTTCTTCCAAACCTTTCAGCACTAGGGCTAGGACATTATCGACCCTGGCATCGGTCAGGGTTTCATCGTCGTCTTGCAGCACCAAGCCGAGCGCCACACTTTTTTTACCGTTTTCTATGCCAGTCCCCTGGTAAACATCGAAAACCAGAACCTGGCGGATTAGCTGGGATACGCTTTGCGCAAATGGGCTAAGGTCGGCAGCGGTAACGTGTTCTTCGACAATAATGGCAATATCACGGCGTACTTGCGGGAACTTGGACAGGGCTTTGAAGGCTGGGATATTGCGCTTCAGTAGCTGGTTTTGATCCAACTCAAACAAAAACACCCGCGTCTCGAAGCCCAGTTCCTTTTCCAGCTTCGGATGCAGCATACCCAACCAACCCAAATGCTGGCCGTCCAATAGCATTTCGGCGGATTGCCCAGGGTGCAGAGCGGGATGTTTATTGCTAACAAAGCTTGTCGAATTCTCATGCCCGGCAAGGCGTAATATGGCTTCCACGTCGGATTTTATATCGAAAAAATCAACCGGGCGGGACTGTTCCCCCCATTGTTCCTCCCGCACTGAACCCAGCGCCAGACTGGCGAAGGATTTTTTCTGCACAATCTCGCCTTCCGAACGGGTGAAGCGCAAACCCGCTTCAAACAGGCGGACGCGGTTTTGCTGGCGGTTCAGATTTTTCAACGCGGCATCCAGCAAGCCGGTCCAAAGTCCGGTGCGCATCACCGCCATGTCGGAGGAAATCGGGTTCCTCAAGGCAATGGCCTCCAATTCAGGTTCGATCTTCGCCTGCATGCCCGGTTCGACAAAGCTGTAGGTGATCGCTTCTTGGTAGCCGCGATCCACTAATATATCCTTGACCCGTTCCACGTCCAGCAGAGCTTCGGAAACTGCGTGCAATTCCATGTGGGTGGCTGGATTGCGTTTAGGGATATTATTGTATCCATAGACCCGGCCTATTTCTTCAATCAAATCGGCTTCTATGGCAAGGTCAAAGCGGAAGCCGGGCGGCGTTACCCGCCAACCGTCAGCCAATTCTTCCACCGCCAAACCCAGACGCTGCAAAAGCCCCGCCACAAGCTCGCGGTCTATGCGCAGCCCCAGCATTTTTTCCACCCGCGACTCCCGGAGTAGGATAGTACTGCGGGTAGGCAGATGGGCATCTGAGCTGGATTCAACGATAGGGCCGGCCTGGCCCCCTGCGATTTCCAATACTAGCTGGCTGGCACGTTCGATGGCACGGTATTGCAATTGCGGGTCGACTCCGCGTTCAAAACGATGGGAAGAGTCAGTGCTCAAGCCATAGCGTCTGGCCTTGCCCATGATAGCCGTGGGTGTGAAAAAAGCGCACTCCAAGAAAATATCGGTAGTGCCCTCGCCTATGGCCGAATCGGCACCGCCCATGATACCGGCCAAGGCCAACGGGCGCTTGTCGTCGGCAATCACCAACACATCCTCTGCGAGGGCAATTTCTTGCCCGTTCAGCAGGGTCAATGTTTCCCCAAGGGTTCCTAGGCGGACGTGGATGCCGCCATTGAGTTTGGCCACGTCAAAGGCATGCAGGGGCTGGCCAAGTTCCAGTAGCACATAATTCGTGATATCGACCAACGGCCCGAGGGAGCGCAGCCCGGAGCGCCGCAGCCGTTCGCGCATCCACAAAGGCGTGGCGGCATTCCTGTCGACTTGCTTAATCAAGCGGCCTAAGTAACGCGGGCAGTCCCCTGGGGCATCCACTGTAACCGGGATTGTGTCCGCCTGTGTGACTTCGGTTGCCTTGAAGGACGGTGGCATTCTGTCGATGCCATTCAGCAAAGCCACTTCGCGGGCAATGCCTTCCACGCTCAGGCAATCGGCGCGGTTTGGCGTCAGATCGACTTCGACCATGACATCATTCAATTGCAGATAGTCGCGCAAATCGGCTCCGACTTGCGCCTCGGCAGGCAGTGCCAGCAATCCGTCTTGGCCGTCTTCAAAGCCCAGTTCTTTGGCGGAACATAACATGCCAAAAGACGCGACCCCGCGTAGCGCAGACTTGGTAATTTTCGTCCCGTCCGGCATCACGCCGCCTTCCAATGCCAACGGTGCCTTCATGCCCACTGCGACATTGGCAGCTCCGCAGACGATGGTTAACGGTTCTGCGAGACCTGCCGCCACTTGGCAGACACGCAGCCGGTCGGCTTGCGGATGCGGCGACAGCGACAAGACTTCTGCTACGACTACACCGCTAAATTCTCCTGCAACAGGTGCCACGCTATCGACTTCCAAACCTGCCATAGTCAACTGCTCAAGCAATTGAGCGGTCGACAGTGGCGGATTTACCAATTCTCTTAACCAAGCCTCGCTAAAGCGCATGACCGTATTCCATATAGGTTGTTTTTACAGCGTTTTCAGTATCACACGTTACTTGATAAGGCGTAATGGTGGTGTCAGATATTTTTTTAAATCAGAGATTCTTTGAATATTCATTTTTAGTTAGTTTTTTACACATGAAAACGTTGTAAGCAACGTAGGGTGCGGTGAAAAACGAACCGATCTTTGATAGAGATAGGGTGCTGTCCACTGCTGCAAAGATGCATCCCACTCCAGAACTATATTTTTCCGCATCTTAAAGGCTTTACTTTAAGATGCGGAAAAATTCAAGAGACTCTGAATTGATGCAGGAACCTTAAGTCGTTCTCAAAGAACAGGCGCAGGTCATTGATGCCGTAGCGTAACATGGCCATGCGCTCGACTCCCAAGCCGAATGCGAAACCCGACCAGCGTTCCGGGTCGATATCAACATGATTGAATACTTTGGGGTGTATCATGCCGCAACCCATGACTTCAAGCCAGCCACTTTTTTTGCAGACCCGGCAACCGACACCGCCACAGATGACGCATTCGATGTCTACCTCGGCTGAGGGTTCGGTAAAAGGGAAATAAGATGGTCGAAAGCGGACCTGGATATCTTTTTCAAAAAACAGACGCAGAAACTCGTACAGTATGCCCTTCAAATCAGCGAAGCTAACCGTCTCGTCAACTAAGAACCCTTCCACCTGATGGAACATCGGCGTGTGCGTAAGGTCCGAGTCGCAACGGTAAACCCTGCCAGGGGCAATGATCCGCAAAGGAGCATTCCGGCTTTCCATCACGCGTACCTGCACCGGTGAGGTATGTGTGCGCAGCAGGGTATGTTCGTCGAAATAAAAAGTATCATGCATCGCCCGTGCAGGGTGCGATGCGGGAATGTTTAGCGCTTCAAAATTATGGTAATCGTCTTCGATTTCCGGGCCTTCCACCACTTCAAAGCCGACATTCCCGAACAGCTTGCAAATCCGGCGCAAGGTCAAAGTGACCGGATGCAAGCCACCCCCGCCCTGGCCGCGCCCTGGCAAACTGACATCAATAGCCTCGCTGGCCAGACGTGTTTCCAACTCCCGTTCTTCAAGCCACAGCTTCCTCTCTTCCAAAGCCGATTGGAAACCGTCACGCGACAGATTGATAGCCTGACCCGCTTCCCGGCGCTGTTCAGGCGGCAATTTGCCCAACTCTTTCATGCGCTCGGTAAATACGCCTTTTTTACCGATGTAATTGACTCGTATTTGGTCCAGATCGGCCAGCGATTCAGCGGCGGCAAGCTGTTGCCGGGCCTGCTTCAGAATATCATCCATCCGGGTTTAAGCGGGTTTGACCTGCTGGACTAGCGCGGCAAAGCCTTCCTTGTCATGCACGGCCATGTCTGCCAGAACCTTGCGGTCCAAGTCAATGGAGGCTTTTTTCAGCGCATCCATCAAACGGCTGTAGGAGATGCCGCTTTCGCGGGCAGCCGCGTTGATGCGGGCAATCCACAGTGCGCGGAATTGGCGCTTCCGCTGCCTGCGGTCACGATAGGCATACTGGCCTGCTTTGATGACGGCTTGTTTGGCAACGCGGAATACGCGGCTGCGGGCGCCGTAATAGCCCTTCGCCAGCTTGAGTATTTTTTTGTGCCTAGCGTGGGCGGTTACGCCACGTTTAACTCTGGGCATGGAATATCTCCTTTATTTGGGATACGTGGACTCGATAAAATCAAGCGTAAGGCAACATTCGGTTTGCGCTCTTCAGGTCCGAAGCATGGATCATGGACGGACTGCGCAACTGGCGTTTACGCTTGGTGCTCTTTTTGGTCAGTATGTGGCGACGGTGCGATGCGTTGCACTTGAAGCCACCGGAAGCGGTCTTGCGGAATCTCTTTGCCGCACCGCGATTACTCTTCATCTTAGGCATTGTTTACTACTCCAGTGGATCGATTAGGATTTCTTCTTCTTCGGCACAAGCGTCATGCTCAACTGCTTCCCTTCCAGTTTGGGAAACTGTTCAACGGTGGCATGTTCCAGCAAGTCGGTTTCTATCCGTTTCAGTAAGTCCATGCCCAGTTCGCGATGGGACAATTCACGACCACGAAAACGGACGGTGATTTTGGCTTTGTCACCATCCATCAAAAAGCGGATCAGGTTGCGCAGCTTGATTTGGTAATCGCCTTCGTCGGTACCCGGCCTAAATTTGACTTCCTTGATATGGATCAGCTTCTGCTTTTTCTTTGCCGCTTGCAGCTTTTTACTTTGCTCAAAACGGAATTTGCCGTAATCCATGACACGGCAAACCGGCGGATCGGCGGTTGGTGAAATTTCCACCAAGTCCAACTCGGCATCGAAGGCGATTTGCTTCGCTTCGCGACTGGAGACTATGCCTAATTGCTGTCCCTCCGCACCGATTAGCCTAACTTGGGCCCAGTTGATCTCGTCGTTCAGACGAGGCTCTTTTCTGTCATTCGCAGTGATACCCTATTCCTCCAAAAAAGAATTATGCATTGGCTACCCGTCTAGCAATTTCATCGACGAGCTTCTGTTCGGCATCGGACAGGCTGAAACTGCCGAGATCGGTTCCGTTCTGTGTCCGCAGAGTGACGGTCTGCGCCTCAACTTCTTTGTCGCCGACAATGAGAAGATAAGGAACCCGGTGCATCGAATGTTCACGGATTTTAAAGCCGATCTTCTCATTTCTCAAGTCAGTTTTAACTCGTAAGCCTTTTGAACTCAATTCTTTAGCAATGCCCTGAGCGTATTCTGCTTGTCTGTCGGTGATATTGATGACGGCAACTTGGATCGGTGCCAGCCAAAGCGGAAAATAGCCCGCATAATGTTCGATCAGGATGCCGATGAAGCGCTCCATCGAACCAAGAATCGCCCGATGCAGCATCACGGGTGCCAATTTTGCGCCGCTTTCCGCCACATAAACCGCCCCCAGCCTTTCCGGCATGGAAAAGTCCACCTGAATTGTGCCGCATTGCCAGACCCGATTGAGGCAGTCCTGCAACGAAAATTCTATCTTGGGTCCGTAGAAAGCCCCTTCGCCCGGTTGCAGGTCGAAGGCTAGTCCTTTGCTGTCCAAAGCCATTTGCAATGCCGCTTCGGCTTTGTCCCAAACCTCGTCGGAGCCTACGCGCACCACCGGACGGGTCGATAGTTTAACCAGCACTTGGTTGAAACCGAAATCGGCATAGACTCGGTGCAGCAGGTCGATAAAATCGGAAACCTCTGCTTGCACTTGCTCCTCGGTGCAGAAGATATGCGCATCGTCTTGGGTAAACCCGCGAACCCGCATGATCCCGTGCAACACGCCGGACAATTCGTTGCGATGGCAGGAGCCAAACTCGGCCAAGCGCAAAGGCAAATCCCGGTAGCTCTTCAAGCCTTGGTTGTATACTTGGATATGGCAAGGGCAGTTCATCGGCTTGATGGCGAAATCCCGCTCTTCGGAAGCCGTGGTAAACATCTGGTCTTGGAATTTGTCCCAGTGTCCGGATTTTTCCCACAAGGAACGACCCACAAGCAACGGCGTTTTGATTTCCTGGTAGCCATTGTCGCGGAACACCTCACGCATGTATTGCTCGACCGTCTGCCATAAGCTCCACCCCGCCGGGTGCCAAAACACCATGCCCGGCGCCTCTTCCTGAAGGTGGAACAGGTTCAAGGTTTTGGCGATTTTGCGATGGTCGCGCTTTTCAGCTTCCTCCAGCCTATGCAAATACTCCTTCAAATCTTTCTTTTCGGCCCAAGCTGTGCCGTAGATCCGCTGCAACATCACATTATTGGAGTCGCCACGCCAATATGACCCGGCGATTTTCATCAGCTTGAAAGCTTTCAGCTTGCCAGTGTCCGGCACATGCGGGCCACGGCACAAATCGGTGAATTCCCCTTGGGTGTAGAGCGACAGAGTCTCGCCCTCGGGTATGGATGCTATGATCTCTGCCTTATAGGACTCTCCCAAGCCCCGGAAAAAAGCGATGGCCTCGTTACGCGGCAACTCGCTACGCTTCACTTCCATGCCCTGCGCGGCCAACTCCTCCATCTTTTTTTCGATTAGCTGCAAATCATCCGGCGTAAACGGGCGCTCGAAGGCGAAATCGTAGTAGAAACCGTCATCAACCACAGGGCCTATGGTGACCTGCGCGTTGGGATATAGTGACTTGACTGCCTGCGCCAACAAATGGGCGGCGGAATGGCGGATGACCTCAACGCCTTCGTTGTCACGCGGCGTTACGATGGCCACATCGGCATCGGATTCCAACAGAAAAGACAGATCGACCAAGTGCCCGCCGACTTTCCCCGCCACCGCTGCCCGCGCCAAACCCGCGCCTATGGACTCGGCGACTTGGCGTAACGTGACGGCGCTGTCAAATTCGCGCTTGGAGCCGTCGGGGAGGGTAACTACGGGCATTAAGGTACAGTAACTCGGAAAACAGCATTAACAAAAAAGCACCGCTATACGCGATGCTTTGGGTATTGGTAGGCGCGATTGGACTCGAACCAACGACCCCCACCATGTCAAGGTGGTGCTCTAACCAACTGAGCTACGCGCCTGCTATAGGTCATTTATTTAGCCTGCATATTATATTAGCAACAGGAGCAAAATGGAAGCGGGAATTTGCATTTGGGTGTGATTAAAAGTGATGCGGTCTTGGAAGCTAACAATCATGTCCATTTGCCGCAGCCTCAAATCTTGCTGTGCAACTCCAAATGCAGGGCCAGAAATTCCTCGGTCAGTTTGTGGTCTGGGGCATAATGGATTAGCGGCTGCGATTCGCTGTGGGACTCGCGCACCTTTACCGAGGGGGAAATCTTGCTGTCTAGCACCGGGTGGCCTTCCGCGATCAAGGCTTCGACCAATTGCTGCGGCAGGTTCGCACGGGACTGGAATTGGTTGACGACGATGCCTTCTATGGTTAGGTCGGCGTTATGGTCGGCTTTTATTTCGGCGATGGTGGCCAGCAGGTTGTACAGCCCGTCGCGGGAGAAGGCATCGCAGTCGAAGGGGATCAGGCAGAGTTTGGCGGCGATCAGCGCGGTGCGGCTGTAGAAATTGAGCCCCGCCGGGGTGTCGAGGTAGACGTGGTCAAAGCCTTCGAGTTGGTCTAGGGCCTCACGCAATTTGTAAATTTTGTAGCGCGATTCCAAGCGGCTTTGCAAGGGTTCCAGTTCGGCATGGGCGGGAATGACATAGAGATTGGGCCAGCGGGTTTCGTGAATGACCGATGCCAAAATTTGGGAATTGGTCTTGCCGAACAGATTCACGCCTAGCGATTCCTTGAAGAAATGGGCGATGGTGCGTTCAGGGTCGGCGACTTTCCCCCCCAATAAATAATGGGTTGTGTTGCACTGCACATCCAAGTCGATGACCAGCGTTTTTTTGTCGTCGATGGCGCTGATGGCGGCTAAATTACAGGCAATAGTCGATTTACCCACGCCACCTTTCTGATTGAAGACCACCCTGCGCATATTGCCTCTCATATAGAATTCGTTTGGATCGAAAGTGTTTGCTTTAGATTTACCTTTGGCTGCTGTATTCTAACTCTTTTTTTACTGACTACCGAACCTTACGATCAATGGAAGAAATTTACCAGCCGCAACAAATCGAAAAAGAGGCCCAACACGCGTGGGCCGAGGCACTAGTGTTCAAGGCGGTGGAAGATTCCAACCGCGAAAAATACTACTGCCTATCCATGTTCCCCTATCCTAGCGGGCGCTTGCACATGGGCCATGTGCGCAATTACACCATAGGCGATGTCATCAGCCGCTACCAGCGCATGCAGGGCAAGAATGTGCTACAGCCCATGGGTTGGGATGCCTTTGGCCTGCCGGCCGAAAATGCCGCGATGCAGAACAATGTCGCCCCGGCGGCGTGGACTTACGCCAATGCCGATTACATGCGCAAGCAGCTTAAGGCGCTGGGGCTGGCGATAGACTGGGACCGCGAACTGGCAACCTGCCGCCCGGATTATTACCGTTGGGAGCAATGGCTGTTCACCCGCTTGTTCAAAAAAGGCTTGATTTACAAAAAAACCGCGCCGGTGAATTGGGACCCGGTGGACAATACCGTGCTGGCGAACGAGCAGGTAATAGACGGGCGCGGCTGGCGCTCCGGTGCCTTGGTGGAGAAGCGCGACATTCCGATGTATTTCATGCGCATCACGGCTTATGCAGAAGAATTGTTGGGCGAGTTGGAGAATCTGCCGGGCTGGCCCGAGCAGGTGAAGACCATGCAGCGCAATTGGATAGGCAAGAGCTTCGGTTGCGAGGTGCATTTTCCAATAGTAGCCGAGCAGATGCTCGGCGCTCCAACACGCGGCGCTCCCTCATATCTAAATGAAGGCGAGGGTGTTCTGAAGGTCTACACCACCCGCCCGGACACGTTGATGGGTGCGACCTATGTGGCGGTTGCGGCGGAGCATCCTTTGGCCTTGGCGGCGGCGGTAGATAATGCGGAGTTGGCTGCTTTTATTGAAGAATGCAAGCAGGGCGGCACGGCTGAGGCGGATTTGGCGACCATGGAAAAGAAGGGCATGGCGACGGGCCGTTTCGTCATCCATCCGTTGAACGGCGAGAAGTTGCCGGTGTGGGTCGCCAACTATGTGCTATGGGGCTATGGCGAGGGTGCGGTGATGGCGGTACCTGCGCATGATGAGCGGGATTTTGCCTTCGCCAAAAAATACGACTTACCGATCAATACGGTGATTGCCTCAGCCACCGGTGCTTATCAGACGGTGGATGTCGAAGGCGCGTGGTTGGATGCTTACGCCGACTATGGGATTTGTGTCAATTCCGGCATTTATGACGGCTTGAATTTTCAACCAGCCTTTGATGCCATCGCCGCTGATTTGGCAGCCAAGGGCTTGGGCCAAAAGCGCACCCAATTTCGCCTGCGTGATTGGGGCATCTCACGCCAGCGCTATTGGGGTTGCCCCATCCCCATCATCCATTGCCCATCTTGCGGCGATGTGACGGTGCCCGAAGACCAGTTGCCAGTGGTGTTGCCGGAAGACGTGACCATTGATGTAGGCTCACCGATCAAGAAAATGCCTGCGTTTTATGCAACCACCTGCCCGCAATGCAGCGCGGCGGCGGAGCGCGAGACTGACACCTTCGACACGTTTGTCGAGTCGTCATGGTATTACGCCCGCTATGCCTGCCCGGACGCTACTAGCACCATGCTGGACAGTCGGGCCAATTATTGGTTGCCGGTGGACCAATACATAGGCGGCATCGAACATGCCATCTTGCATTTGTTATATGCCCGCTTCTTCCATAAGCTGATGCGGGACGAGGGGCTGGCCCCTGGCAATGAGCCGTTTAAAAACCTGTTGACCCAGGGCATGGTGGTTGCCCCTACGTTTTACCGGGAAAGCAGCGACGGCAAAAAGCATTACCATAACCCGGCGGAAGTGGACTTGCGCACCGACGAGCGCGGCAGGCCGGTCAGTGCGGTGTTGAAAGCCGACGGCCAGCCGGTGGTCATTGGTGCCATCGAAAAGATGGCCAAATCGAAAAACAACGGTGTCGATCCGCAATCTTTGATCAACCAGTACGGCGCGGACACGGCAAGGTTGTTCATGATGTTTGCCGCCCCGCCGGAGCAATCTTTGGAATGGTCCGACAGCGGCGTGGAAGGGGCTTATCGCTTCTTGAAGCGTTTATGGGGCCGGACGGCAAAAAATGCCAACGAAATATTTAGCCAATACCCTGACCGTAGCGAGCTGAGTATCAATAATTTGGCGGTTGGCTCCTTAGGGAAGCCTATGCGTGAGGCGCGGCGGAATATTCACCTGAACTTAAAACAAGCTAACTTTGATTATAGCAAACACCAGTTTAATACCGTTGTATCGGCTTCAATGAAGATTTTGAATATCTTGGCGGACGATGAGGGTATTTGGGACATGAAGCATTTTGCAGGCATAGAAGGCTTGCAAGCTGATACTAGAGGTGTCACCATTGTGAAGTTTGAGGGGTTCTCCATCCTGCTCCGTTTGCTCTATCCCATCGCCCCGCATATCTGCCACACACTTTGGACGCAACTGCAACCAGGGCTGGATATTCTTGAAGCCGGTTGGCCGGTGGCAGACGATTCCGCCTTGGCGCAAGAGTCAATTGAATTGGTGGTGCAGGTTAACGGCAAACTGCGCAGCAAGATCATCGTGCCGGTGGCGGCGGGTAAGGAGGAAGTCGAAGCAGTGGCCTTGCAAGACGAAATCGTACAACGCTTTGTCGAAGGCAAAACACCCAAAAAAGTCATCGTGGTGCCGGGCAAACTCGTCAACATTGTGGTGTGAAAAGAATGAACGTGTTGAGGCGATTTCAGAACATGTTTACCCTCCTTTGCAAAAGGGGGGCAGAGAAAATAATTTTTGGACTGGGCCTTAAAGATTATGCCAGATTCGCTATCTTGGCCCTATTTGCATCGCTGGCACTTGCCGGTTGCGGATTTCATTTGCGTGGCAGCAGCGCTAACGGCGAGGAGGGTAAAAACTCGTTTGCGCAAAGGCTCTATCTGGAAGGGCCGGGCGCGCATACCGGTTTCGCCAGCGTTTTCGCAACCGCGCTAGTCGCTGCCGGCGGCAAACAGGTTTTCGAGCCGGTGGATAGTACCGCCATCATCCATATGTACCAAGCGACCTTCAAGCGCCAGTCGATTACCTTGAGCAATACCGGCCGTGCCACGGGTTTCGATTTGAGCTACCGCATCAGTTACGATGTGCGCAATCCCAAAGGCGTGGTGCTCCAGCCGCGCAAAGAGTTCGAGGTCAAGCGCGATTACTACAACGACCAGACCCTTCCGTTGGCGCAACAGGCGGAAGAGGGCCAGATCAACGAGGCACTAGCGATTGAGGCCGCGCAATCGTTGCTGCGACGAGTGGTGAACGACATTAATAAAGTCCCCGAGTCCAAGCCGGAACCCGCCAAACCACCCGAAAAGAAATCGTGAAGCTGTCTTTGGAGCAATTGCCGGTTGCTTTGGGCAAATCCATCGCCCCGGTTTATATCATCTCTGGTGATGAGCCGCTGCAACTAAACGAAGCCTTAGATGCCGTGCGCAAGGCCGCTGCCGACCGGGGATTCATCGACCGGGAGGTGTTTTATGCCGACGGCGGCTTTAATTGGGTACGCTTGGTGGAGGCTTGCGGCTCCTTTTCCTTGTTCGGCGAACCGAGGGTTCTCGATTTGCGCCTGCCCGGCAAACCCGACAAAGAAGGCGCTGCGGTGTTGGAGGGCTATGCCAAGCGTCCGCCCGACGATGCCGTGCTGATCGTTAGCTTGCCCAAATTGACCGCCACCGACCAGAAAGCCGCCTGGTTCCAGGCACTGGAAAAAAAGGGGCTGTTCATACAGGTTTGGCCGCTATCCGGGCCAGCCTTGATGGCTTGGCTGGACAAGCGGATGGTTGCCAAAAACATGCTGGCTGACCGATCAGGGCTGGCTATTCTTGCTGCAAGAGTGGAAGGCAATCTGCTGGCAGCCGCGCAAGAAATTGAAAAGCTGCACATCCTTTACGGAGCAACGCGAATCAGTGATGATAGGATGCGCAAAGCGGTGGCCGATAGCGCCCGCTATGATGTCTATGATTTGGCCGAGGCGGCCCTGCAAGGCCAGATTACCCGCGCCCATCGGGTGTTGCTAGGATTGCGCGGGGAAGGCATAGCCAATGCTGTGGTGTTATGGGCATTGGCCAGGGACATCAGGCTGCTGTGCAAGCTGAGCCACCTGATGGAAAACGGCGAAAGCCTAGATGCCGCTTTTGCCCGGCAGAAAGAAAAGGTTTGGGACAAACGCAAATCCAGCTTGGCTAACGCTGCGCAACGGCTGACGCTAGCCCAGGCACACCGGGCTTTGCTATTGTGCGCCAAAGCCGACAGGATGATCAAAGGCATGGAATCTGGCGATGCGTGGGAGGCATTGCTGGATGTTTGCCTAAGTCTGGGCGGCACTCCCGTGTCCGGGATTGTCGCGGTTTGACCCAATACGCTTTAGGTTTTGGTCAAAAACAACTTCCCGAAAGAAGTCTGGCTGGTTCCCAAGCTCCGGCCTGGGAACCCTTAGCTTGCAAGCTCCTGCTTGGCCGTTCTTCGGGAAGATGGAGCTTAAAAAACCCCATTCCCAAGCAGGAGCTTGGGAACGAGCAACAAGAAAGTTGTTTTCGACCATATCCTTAGCCTTTACTTTGGAAATCGCATGACACATAAAACAAGTTTTTCCACCGGCCTGAAATATGAGAAGTTCTGGCAGGCTATCGGCTGGATGATGGTTGCGATAGTGGTTTGGCTTTCCATTACCCCAAGCCCACCGCAAATGCCATCGTTTTTTGGTTGGGACAAGGCCCAGCATGTCACCGCTTACGCGGGTTTGATGTATTGGTTCGGCATGAGCCACGTCCGCCGCTGGCGCTGGCCCATATTCATGGTCACGCTGGGAATCGGGCTGGAGATTGTACAAGGGGTCAGCGGTTTGAGAAGCTACGACCCTTATGACATGCTGGCCAATTTCATCGGTGTTGTCATCGGTTTGTTTGTCATGGATACCCGCATAGGCCACTGGCTTGCTGTCGTTGACCATTTTTTGGCCGACCGCTTGAGTTTGTGATATCCGATAAAGAACATCCCATCCAAATGCCAAGCTGGTGCTTGGCGCTCCCGGAAGGAACGCCAAGCCCCAGCTTGGCAAGCTAGTTTGCGGAGGAATTGTTCTTTATTTTCAATGGCTGAATGCTGTTTTTAGGTTTCTAGTTCAGGCTCAGGCAAGCGGCTGAATACATCGCGTACGCCTATTCTCCATTGATTGCTCAGTTCGGTGAAATAGGCATCGCCCTCGTCGAACCGGCGACGCATCTGGATTTTAAGACTGTCACGCTGGTAGCACATCAGATCAATGGGCATACCGACGGACAAGTTGCTGCGCATGGTCGAATCGAAGGAAACCAACACACATTTGGCGGCATCAGCCAGGCTAGTGCCAGGCGTGATGACGCGATCAATAATCGGCTTGCCGTATTTTGCCTCGCCAGTCTGGAAATAAGGCGTAGTGCTCAGGTCCGCTTCGATGAAATTGCCTTCAGCGTAAATCCTAAACAGCCGCATCGGCTCGCCGCTCAGTTGCCCGCCGAGTATAAAAGACGCGTTGAACCCACCGCTTTCTAACAAATACGCACCGTCGCGACGGTCGATGTCACGCATGGTGTCCGCCACCAGACCCGCGACATCGAATAGGGTTTTGACATTCCATAGTGTGGATGAATTGTCCCTGGCCTCGCCCCGTTGCTTCAGCAGACTGATTACCGCCTGCGTCCCGGCGAGATTTCCGGAACTCAACAGCGTGATCACCCGGTCACCGGGGCGTTCAAACACCGTCATCTTGCAGAACTTCGCGATGTTATCCAAACCGGCATTGGTCCGGGAGTCCGAAGCGAAGACCAATCCCTGCTCCAACAGGATGCCGACACAATACGTCATGATTTTCCTTGTGTGTTGCTAGTGAGTTAACTCTGGAATGGCTGAATAGAGCGCCCTGCCTATGCGTTCGTTGGTTCTCGCCGTAGGGTGGATTTCATCGAAATACAAAAACTCATCAAAATTCAAGCCGTTGTTGCAGCCGGCATTGAACGTGAAGGTCACACTGCTAAAGCAACCGTCTTGGCTGTCGGTAAAGCCCAAAGCCAAGTATTCTTTGGTTAAATACCGGGAAAGACCAAACTGGTCGAATTCAAGCACATAGCTGGCATTGGACTGCCGTTTAATCTCATGGATGTTCTCCGCCAACTCTTCATTGAATTCCCACGCTAGCTCGGTAGTCCGCGAGATTAGGCCAGGCTGGTGTTTACTCAGTGCCAGCAGGCGGGTTTCTGGAATGGCACCGACATCGCCTACGTTGACGACCATGATGGTCCTCGCCCCTGCGCTGAGCAATTTGCGCACATTGCTGCCTATGGCATTGACCCCCGCACGGATGATACTTTCGGCGCTGGCCCTGCTCGCCGCATCCCGTGCGCTACGCACATCATTGCCGCCAATGTAGACAACATACAGGGCGTTTGCATCCGCTGCGCCGAAGGTGGCGAGAAAGGCGCTCACCTGATTGCCGAGGTCCGGCAGGCGGGTTGCAGGGGGACGGGAGTCATAAGCTAGCGCACCCGCAAACGCAAAATTGGTCCCCGGAACGCTAGTCAGTTTGTAGTAAAACGGAAAATAAGGGCTCAGCGTCAGCCCCAACTTGGCGGCAAGCACCTCGACAGCCCTAGGCCCGTTGCTGAATCCGTGGTCATAGGGCGGGCTGTTTAAAAAAGCATATTGAGGGACTACGGCGGACAAATTGCCGTCATCCGACAAGCTATCGCCAAATACTACGAGTTGGCTAGGCGTTGTTGCGGAAACCGTCAAGCTAAACAACAAGCCTAAAATGCCCATTAGATTACATAAATTCTTGTGCATAATATTCACCTTTCTTGGTTGATTGATTGACGTACAAGGCCAGCCTTGCACTCATTGAGTTTAAGGTTTAGGGTTAGGACTTACGCAAAGCCCCGTTCGAGCTGAGCCTGTCGAAGCATGAAGAAGCTTTGCATGCCGCCCACCCTTAGACAGGTCCGGGGCGAACAGTGTTGGCAAATGTTTTGCGTAAATCTTTAAGGGTGTTGCTTTAGTAAAGCAACATTAAACGCCTTCAATAACTTAAACAAAATTACCTAGGAGTGCAAACAAAGATTTCGTGATTCGCATTGGTTTTTGTTGCCCCTAGTTCTTTAGTAAGCCGTAGCCCGGATGAAGCGAAGCCCGATCCGCGTTTTGCGCAACATTTCGCCGATTGCACTCGCCAATTTGCGGTTTCCAATGATAGGCAACTGCCCCGGTTGCCCTAGCCCTAAGCCCGGCTACAACAATTTACCGATTTCGGTAATATTTCACTGCAATTACCAATTAATTGGCTGACTATAGTGTCACGCAAGGCCATTCGTAAAAACATCTCATAGCGGAATCTAGCAACTTTTCTTAAAACTTGCGAAACGCCGACATCATCACACATCAAGCCGGTTGCTCCATCGTTCCGTCAAAGCTTGCGAGTGAGGGCCTTGCGCAAGCTCGAATGCTATTTTTAACTTATTCGGGAGAAAGTCCATGCCTTTTGTCACCGTGCATTACAAAGTCTATCTTCCCGGCGGACACCACCGCCAGCCACGCAACGCCTCGGCTGAAATTGATGTGAACAACCCTGCGCCGTCCGATGCCGTAGCGGACACGCCTTTCACCCCGCCACATTTCGATCAAGTGCAGTATACCCTCAACAACGCCACGGGGCTGGCCCAATTGCTGTTTTGGAGCGCCACCGACGGAACCCAGGGGAAAACCTATCCCGCCGGGGATTTGACCGTGCAGGTGGGGGATAATCCGCTGACCATCACCGCCTGGTATTTCCCCATCAGCGGGCCTGGCCTGTACGGCGGAGGCCCCGCCATTATCGACGATGCCTTCTCGGCGGTAAAAGGCGACTTCATTGACGACACCTTTGTCACTGTCACCAGCGATGCGTCGTTGACCAGCCAGGCCAACGTGGTGGGCATCGTTCCGACTCTGCTTCCCGAAACGCTGGTGGCCGCCCACTCCGTGCCATCCACCAACGAGCCGTTCTCGCAATGGCGCGCCTATGGCGCAGGGACGGCAACCGGCGACACACTTGCCGTGCCGGCCAAGGCCGTGGGGCTGGGCATCGCGTTCTATGAGCGCTCCGACGTGGCTTTCAACACGCCGTCAGTGCATGGAACGATTGTTGGAACGGTGATCGGTGGCGTCAGTGTTGACGGCGGCGGCTCAGTCATCATCAATGGCGTGGGGCACCCGGTTGATCCCTGGGGTCCGTTAATTGTCATGCTGGCCCAGCTTGCGCTGGCGAATACGGCGGCAGGCAAGGTCGAACCCGCGCTGGGTGCGCAACTGCGTCGCCTCACTGCCTCCGGTGCCGTCAATGCCATTAAGGCAGCCTTGCCCTCGATTGAGCGGAGTGCCGGCGGCTAAAGCCATCACAAGGGGTAAGCGTTCACCCCCTCGCCCTCACTGCTATTAAGTTAAGGATTTTCCGTTCGCCCTGAGCTTGTCGAAGGGTAAACGGTAAATCCCAACATGTTGCAAGTTAAACCGTTCATGGTTCGACAGGCTCACCACGAACGGCTTAACTTAATGGCAGTGCCCCTCGCCCTGCGGGAGAGGGGCTGGGGATGAGGGCATCTGTAGAACCTTGATTTTGAGAACCCTCACCCTAACCCTCTCCTGTAGGGCGAGGGGATTTCCGGTAGGGGTGAACGCTTACCCCAGTTGTGTAGTCAGTTCCGAAGCATACAGCGTTTTCAACATCAGAAAGTTACTTGATAGTGGGTATGATGGCGCGGGACATTCTGTTAACTTTAACGTTAAATGAATGTCCATTATTTAGTTACATTTTAAAGATGAAAACGCTGTAAGTGCGGGTTCATACGTTTTTTAACGCCTAGGAAGCAAGGCTTAACCTACTACCAACCAAAAAGTTAAAAAAATATATGGTCAGAAGAAACAAAACCTAGCGGCTTGCTAGCCTACCCGCCAGTTTCCGCAATTCCGGCCCCAGCTTATTCATCAGTTCCATCATGTAATGCAGGCGGTTGGGGTTGGGAATGGCCAGTCCGTCAGTATTGCGAAATGTTACCAAGTCGATATAGGAAAAACCGTTGCCCTTTTGCGCCTCGCCATAGCCATCGCCATGCGGTTTGAAAAATTGCAAACGGGCCAATTCCTCGTCCGATTCAAACTGGCAGGGCGCAAAATAAATCGGGGCAATCAACAAGGCCCGTCCGGCCTGCAATCTTGCCAACGACGCGCCGAATTCCTGTGCACGGATATACTGCGAATTGATGAATTCCTGGCTGACCAGCAGAATCATCACGTCGCAATCAGTGACTTTGCCTTGCAGAAACTCATCCCAAGCCGTGCCGATGGGAATTTCATTGTCACCAAATACCTGGATGTCCAAGCCGGGAAATTTAGCGTATTGGGTGAAGTCGGCCTTGAATATCGGGAAATACTCCCGTTGGGCGTGGGCGTAGGAAATGAAGATTTTCAATGTTGTTGCTTGAGATTCGTTATAAAACCCACCACTTTGGGGGGAGCTTGGTCTTTTCACGCCCGATTTGCCGAATATCTTGTCTATCGACACATCTTCACCGCTTTTTTTGCATTCAGATGTGGCCTTGCCTTTCTCAATGCGCCTGAGCAAGGCTTCGTATTCGTGGAACCCCTGTGCTTCTGCCCGCACACACTCCTCACACGGACAAGGCACCAGCTTGTCCACTTGCAAGTTATCGTATTTGGCATCGCGGTTAATGTCGTCCATTTTGCGGATGACCTCATTCAACATTTCTGCCCGCTTATACCCGCTGGCGCGTAGCTCGATAGTATTCTCGCTGTAAACCTCGCGGGCAAACACCCTGCCTTTGCCATCCGGTAATGCAAATATCACCGCGTCGCACCAGACCCGCTGCCCCCGTTCCGGGTCAGCTTCAATGCGTTCATGCAAACGGCAAATCAAGCGGGTCAGGATGCCCTTGGGCATGAATTTATAGCGGTATTGTACCGGCGTGTCGCCGGGTTCGTTCCAGCCATAGGTTTTACTTTCACTGGGCAAACGCTGCGGCAGGATATAAGCGTGATTGCCACCCTCGATCCGGTAGCACAATTCAAACTCCTCCATCATCCGCACCAGTAGTGCATGCATACCCCGACATCCCGCGCCTTGCCAAATCTCGAAAGTGTCGTTTTCGCAGAAATGCCCGCGTTTGGCCTCCAAAGAGGGGTGCAGCAATAACGCAAACAACGCGTCAATGATCCATTTTGGGCGCAGGAACACGAATTGAGACAGCAAGGCATCGTTGGGGAAATACTGGCAGACACCCAGAAACGTCAACGCATTGGCAAAATCGCGCAGCAAGTCCTCGGATAATTCAGGCATCAACGCGATATAAGCCGCCCAGCGCAGATAATGGGTTTGACGGTCAGCTTCCGCTTCCAGTTTGCCGCGCAGTTCCACGAAGGAAGCCAGATAGTCGCGTTCGACATGCGGGAGTAAAGAGGCTTGATGGACAATTTCCCGGCGCAATTCGTCAAACTCAGATTCGGAGGCGGCTTGCGACAAATCAGTCTTAAACACGCGGTTATGGACATTGCCAAACCGCGCACGAATCGCGGCCTCGTCGCGCAAGGCTTGGCAATGTCCACCGTCTTTATTTTGAATCAGCAGTACCGGGCTTTTCTTGCCGAGCATCTCGATAATGTTCAACCAATAAGGCAAATGCATGGAATCCTGGATGCGCTCATTGGTCACTAAGGCGTACAGCGAACTGCCTGTCAGAAAAAATTGGTGGGCGTAATGCTGGATGTCCTGCCCGCCGAAATCCCAGATATTGATGCGCAAGGGTTCGCCGGTCTGCGGCATTGTTTCATCCAAGCGGGTGATTTCGATGCCGCGCGTGGTGTCGCCAGGAGCTGGCATGTCAGCGTTGGGGTCTTGCAGTTTTCTTTTCAGCGTCGTTTTGCCCGCTTTGCCTTGTCCGACTAGCAAGAGTTTAGCTTCGCGGACTTTGATGGTGCTGGATCGTTGTTTTTCGGCAAAATAGCGGAGGATGGCTGCGTTACCTTGGAAGGCAATTTCTGATGGCGGGATTTTCAGAGGGCAACCGCTGACATAAATTCCTTCGCTTTCCATTGACATTGTTTCCCATCTTACATGTATCCCTTTTTTTATCAATTGCAGAATAGGGGAGAGATTAGTTACCTGTGTATTTGATATATTTAATGTTTGAATAGCAAACAATCCAGCCAAAGGCTCTAGATTGCAAACTTTTGTTTGAGAAATATCTAAAATCTGCAACCGTTCTAGTCGATCTAGCAAAGTCAAATCATGAAGATCGAATATGTTAGGGTAACCACTCAACCATATATTCCTGAGGTTAATTAAGTTAGCAAAGGAATCGGGTAACTGACCAATTTCGTTAAGTTTGCCTTGATTGCTAGACCTTATCTGATACGATCTATTCCCATCACAAACCCGCCAATCCATAGAAAATGCAATGCCTTCCAACCAAACCAACTCTCCTATTTCCTCCGGCACTTCGGTCAGTCCACAGTTCCCAAGGTCTAGGAAGGTAGCGCGGGTTTTCTTGTTTTCTTCAATCAAGCGCAAAGCAAGTTCGGACATGGCTAAATTTTCCAATAGGAAAGTAGTGCTAAATCACTTCTTGAATCCCAGCCAAAAATAATCTAGGCTCGACCCGGGCTATAGCCTCGAAGTCTCTGTCATCATGAAGCAATGGAACTCCGTGTTCAATGGCAATACAGGCTATTAGGCAATCATGCGGACTGCGCGGGGTAATGCCGGATCGTCTACAGCGAGCATATAGTTCACCGGCATTTTCGTATGTGCCGATGGGATCGAGAGGTAGAATAAATGGCAGGCTGCTAAAATACTCGCGCAACCGTGTGAAATTTTCGTGGGAAGATGCCCCTTGCAGAATTTCCTGGTAAATGACCGGTGCAACAGCGGCTTGATTATATTGCAATAGATCGCGTAATCGTTGGATTTGTGGTGTCGATTTTTTCCTCAGAAGGTCAATCCAAACCGAACTATCGACCAAGATCACGATTCATTCCTGCCCTGACTGCACGAACGTCATAATCGGGGTCTATCAAGTCCTGCCCCACCAAATCGAGGATATTTTTGGTCTTGTGACGGAAAACGAATTCTCGCAAGGCAAGATTAACGACTTCACGCTCACTTTTTGCGTGACTTAGTCGCATGGCTTCTTCTATCAAATTATCATCCAGTACGATGTGGGTGTTCATAGGTTCGTCTTGTTTGTTCTTCTATGGTCCAAGCGTGGAAATCGTTGCCGTGTAGGTTTACGATCATGTTTTGTCCAGCAATTATTAGCTAACTGATGTTATGCACTGACGTTACGCACAGCCCCCTGTGCTGTTATCGTCAAAGGATTGCAGACCAACTGCAATTCGTTTTGGAGTGTCAAGGCCTGCCTTGACAGGCAAAGCGAGCTTTGCCACTACATGCGTAACATCAGTTATGCATAGGTGCCGAAACCGCTTCGCCGGAAACACTCGCCATCGTAGGGTGGGCTAGGCGCACACAGCAAGAAGGTTGAATTCAACAGGGTGGCTTGTGTGCGCCGTAGCCCACCGGACGGGCGGCTGGTCGGCTTCACATACCCTTTTCATAAATCTATGCCAACCAATCATTTAAACGCATATAATAATGCACTTATGGGCTTCCCTCAACGCGGTGTGGAGCAACAGGCGTAAGCCATAGTTCTGGTAAGGTCATTTTGTTGCTCGACAAACAACGGCCTATGCGCCACTTTCCCCACCAGAAGTCCCGATTTGCATTTATGTACAGCGTTTTTCTTAACAAAGAAAAATAATAAAGGACACTCAATCAAACCATCCTATGTGTCTGTGCTTCGCAAAATAATATAATTTAACAAGTAACTATTCGATATTAAAAACGCTGTATCACCGCCTCAAGCACCTTTTCCACATGGCCTTTGACGCTGACTTTGCGCCATTCGTGGACCAACCGGCCTTCGCGGTCGATCAGGAAGGTGCTGCGTTCTATGCCTTGCACCTGCTTGCCGTACATATTCTTCTGTTTGATCACATCAAACAGCCGACACAACGTTTCTTCCGTATCGGAAATCAACTCAAATGGAAAAGTCTGTTTGCACTTGAAGTTCTCGTGGGATTTCAGGCTATCGCGGGAAACCCCGAAAATTTCGCAGTCTAGCTGCACAAATTCGGCATAGTGGTCGCGAAAATCCTGTCCCTCCTGAGTGCAGCCGGGTGTGCTGTCTTTGGGGTAAAAGTAAACCACCCACAGCTTCCCCCTCAATTCGGCAGGGGATACGGTTTTGCCGGACGTGGCAGTTGCGGTAAAATCGGGAACGGTTTGGCCAATGGCGGGGGCGGTCATGGGTGCGGCTCCAAATGATAAAAAAGCTTAGCGTTTCACGGGTTCCAAGATGGCATCAAGGTTCTGTTGGTCGCAGAATTCCAAAAATTCATCCCGCAAAGAAACAATCCTGATTGCGGTCGGAATCTTGACTATCATACGGGCAACTAGCAGCGGGGTGTTGCTGTAAGGGGCGGGATAGCGGCTAGTGCTCACATCAATAATTTTAATGCCTCTTTTGGTAAAAAAGGAAACCAGTTCGTGGATGTTGTCGATATGATCACTGGCGAAGACATCTACTCCATAGGGAATCACATTTTCATCCTCGGGGCGGCTTTCCTTCGCACGCAAAGTGCTGATTTTAAGCTTATTGCGCCCCGCCATTGCTTCCAACCCGGTTTCCAGTTTGACAATATGGTTCCAGTTGCCATCGACCAGAAAATGGGCACCGAATTCCGTTCCCAACTCGGTCATTCGGCTTTCCAGTATATTGCACTTGCATTCCTTGATGATTCGGGTAAGTTCTTCGATCAGTTCCAGACGATCTTGCCCTGCGACGGTTATGACGAGTTGCATGACTTTCATTTATCTAGTAAGGAAAATAATTGCAAGTTTAACATTTTCCGCTGCCAGTTTCCCCTGCGTAACTAAGCAATAGTGTAGGGTGTTACTATTTTGTAGGCGATTTCTTAGGCTAACACAGGAGTTGAAGATGGACATTGATTATCAAATGTTGTTGGCGGTAGCTGTGGAAGAAGCCCGCTTGGGCTTGCAGGAATGCGGTGTGCCGGTGGGCGCTGCCGTTTTTGACCTGCAAGGACATCTGCTCGGTCGCGGCTACAATCGCCAGATGCAAGACGGTGACCCATCCATCCACGGTGAAACCCATCCGCTATTGTGGAACGAGGATAAAGGCTCACCATGATTGGCCCATTGAAGATATTGGCGGCAGCTTTACTGCTACTATGTTGCGGGCCGTGTGCTTTGGCAGATCAAGCATTGCGGCATATAGGCTTGCAGCTTTTATGGAAACACCAATTCCAATTCGCCGGCTACTATGCCGCCCAACAGCAGGGGTTTTATCGTGAGGCAGGCCTAGATGTGACTTTCCATGAGGCCAGCCCAAACAAAGATTCGGTTGATGCGGTGCTCAGTGGGCAGTACGAGTTTGGCGTAGGCAACTCAGACCTTTTGCTTTACAAAGCCAGTGGCCGGCCAATCGTCGTCTTGGGGGTGGTCTTCCAGCATTCGTCACTGGCTTTGGTGGCCTTGGAAAAGTCAGGCATCCACAATATCCACCAGCTTACCGGCAAGCGGGTCATGATTGAACCCCACTCGGCAGAGTTGATTGCTTACCTGAAACGGGAAGGCATCCAAGTCCCACAGAGCCGAATCAAATTTTTCCCGCATTCTTTCGGGGTGGAGGAATTACTGAACGGCGAAGCTGATGCCATGTCTGTTTACAGCACCGATGAGCCCTATGTGTTGGACCAAGCCGGTCTAAATTATTCGGTTTTCAGTCCGCGTTCTGCTGGCATTGATTTCTATGGCGATAATTTGTTCACTAGCAAGGATTTTCTCCAAGCCCAGCCAGGCGTTGTCGCGGCTTTCCGGCAGGCCAGCTTGCGCGGTTGGGAGTATGCCATGGCGCATCCTGAAGAAATGGCCGACCTCATCATTGCACACTATAGTAATCGGAAAAATAAGGACCAATTGCTGTACGAATATGAACAGATGCGCCCACTGTTGCGACCAGACTTGGTGGCCGCTGGTTATATGTATCCGGGACGCTGGCAACATATAGCGGATGTTTATACCGAGTTGGGAATGTTGCCTAGCGATTTTTCGTTCAAGGATTTCCTCTACGACCCGGATGCCTTGCATATTCCGGCCTGGGTCTATTGGGCTACCGGGGTGGTACTCGGCTTCTCCCTGTTCGCGGGCGGGTGCGCGGTTTACATATTAAAAATCAATCGCAGACTTTCCCGCGAAATTGCCCAACGCAAAGTGATGCGGGACGAGGTCGAAGAAGCCAATCAAAGTTTGCGCCTGCAAATCAAGCAAATCCAATCGTTGCAAGATGAATTGCGTGAGCAGGCCCTGCATGATCCTTTGACCAACCTCTACAACCGGCGTTATTTCCATGAATTGCTGGAACGCGAGATTGCGCAAAACGAGCGTGACGGCAAGCCTTTAAGCCTAGTGATGATCGACATTGATTATTTTAAACAGATCAACGATACCTATGGACACCAAACAGGTGACCGGGTGTTGGTGGCACTGGCGGACATCATCCGTTCGGCAATACGCAGGGGAGATAGCGCATTTCGCTTCGGCGGCGAGGAATTTGTATTGGTTCTCCCCGGCATTGGCACTGAGGTGGGTTATGAACGGGCAGAAACCTTGCGCAAAATTTTTGCCGAATTGTCTGTCCTTACCGATGAAGGCGATGCCAGAACCACATTGTCGGCAGGCGTAGCAACCTGGCCGATCCATGCGGCGGACGCAAAAAAATTGCTGCATGAGGCAGACAAGGCACTCTATGTGGCCAAGGAGGCGGGCCGCAACCGTACCGTGATCGCAGAAAATTAGACGCAACTACAGCTTTTTCAACATCGGATAGTTACTTGTTAAGTTATATTATTTTGCAAAGCACAGACACACAGGATGGTTTGATTGAGCGTCCTTTATTATTTTTCTTTATTACTATAAAAACGCTGTAACACCGAGTCGGTCTTGAACATTCATCAACGAGGAGCATAACATGACCATTTCAATGTACCAAGCCTCAATACCCGTATTGAACAAAGCTCTTGCGAATCTATCTAAGGTATTGGAGAAAGCCGAGGCCCATGCGGCGGCGAAAAAAATCGACCCGGCGCTGTTCGTCCAAGCCAGGCTTTACCCCAATATGTACCCCTTGGCGAGGCAAGTGCAAATCGCCACCGATGTGGCCAAAGGATGCGGGGCAAGGCTGGCGGGGAACGAACCGCCAAAATATGAAGACAACGAAACCACATTTGCCGAGCTACAGGCGCGCATAGCCAAAACCATCGCCTTTTTGGAAACTGTCACGCCCTCGCAAATCGACGGTACCGAGGAAAAAACGGTCACTTTGTTGGTCGGGGGGCGCGAATGGAATTTTCAGGGCCTGTCCTACCTATTCGATTTTGTGCTGCCGAATGTGTATTTCCACACGACCACCACCTACGCCATCCTCAGGCATTGGGGCGTTGAATTAGGCAAGGCGGATTTTTTGGGTGGCCATTAATACCGCCGCTATGTTGCTGCATTAAGCAAAACCAGGCCTTGGTCATCGTTCAGCCCAATTGCCAGGGCTGGCAATTTGCATTTTCTGGAGTGCGGCGACTCGCCGCCGCTTGGCACGAAAGGCGGCGACGAGTCGCCGCACTCCACAAGCTAGTTCTCCCCCTCAAACTGCCGGGCCGAACGATGAGCCATGCCAAAAACCCAAAACCTTAAGGAGTGTCCCCATGTCCAAAGCAGGTTTGAAACAACGTACGCTAGTTGTCGCGGTCAGTGCCGTCTTGCTGGCCGCTTGCGCCCCTAACGTCAGCAAGGAGGACATGGCGAAAGCGACCGAAGGCTATATCGAGGATACCAACAAACTTTTCGTGGTGGATTGCCTGCTGCCGGGGCAGGTGCGCAAATTGGGGACGCAGATGACCTATCTGTCTGCCCGCCGCCCCATCCGCACCACAGCGGCGGATTGCGAGGTGCGCGGCGGCGAGTATGTCGCCTATGACCGCGCCAATTACGCCAGTGCGTTCAAAGTCTGGCTGCCTAAAGCAAAGGAAGGCGATGCCGAGGCACAAAATATTGTCGGCCGAATCTTCGAGAAGGGACTAGGGCAAGCTGCAGATTATAAAGCCGCTTTTGAGTGGTACAAGAAATCGGCGGAACAGGGCAACGGGGAGGCCCAGCTTAACTTGGGGCATCTCTATGAAAAAGGCTTGGGAACCCCGGCGGACATGGATGCGGCCAATAAGTGGTATCGCAAAGCCTCGGGCCTAGAAAGCGTCGGACTGCAATTCACCCCGGCTGCGGGGGGTACACCGCTGGCCGAAGTCCTGCCACCAGTGCAAGCTGCCACCCAAACCGATAATCCAGAACTTGCATCTCTGCGCAAAGAGGCCGAGACTAGCCGTAGGGAGGCGGAAAAAAGCCGCCAGGAAGCCGCGCAGGCCCGCGCCCAGTTGGCCGAAGCCCAAGGCAAAATAATCCAACAGCAGGAGGCTTTGCGCAAATCGCAGGATGAGCTGGAGGAAACACAACAGAAAATCCAGCAAGAAAAGGCCCAGCCCGCGAAAGCCGATGACACTGCGCTGCGCCAATTGGAAGAGGAATTGCGCCAGAGGCAGGCACAACTGAAAGCCCAAGAAGCCAAAGTGGCGGCGATGTCAGCTTCTGTCAGTAAAGAGCGGCAGACGGTCAAGCGCGAACGGGAAGCGGTGCTACAAGAAAAGAAGGCCGTGGCCCCGCACATGGAGACGCATCAAGTAAAGGCAGCCGGTGGCGAACAGGCGCAAGCGCAAACGGCTTTAAATGAAAAAATTGCCAGCTATCAGCAAAAATCCGCCGAATTGACCCAGTGGCTTACCGGCGGCGGGGCGGACAGGAGTCAGATTGATGCGCGTAAAAAAGAATTGCAGGATGATGCCAAGGAGATCACTGCCTTGCGCGAAAAAGTCGAGCAACAAAACCGCAAGCTCGCCGAAAATGGACAGGAGCCTCTGCAACTGGCAGAAGGCCCGAAGATAGAAATCATTGACCCTCCCACCACCCTGACCCGCGGTATGCCGACGATTCAACTCGGTAGCGGCGAGAAGCGCAAGGAAATCGTCGGCCGGATCAACTCGCCTGAAGGGTTGAACGGCTTGACGGTCAACGGACTGCCACAATCGGTGGATGCCTCCGGGGTGTTCCGTATTCCTGCCAATATTTCCAATGGGCAAAACCAACTGAATATTACCGCCACCGACAAGAAAAACCGGCGGGGTGATTTGGTCATTAGCTTGCTCGGCGAGATCAATGCAGCCAAAGCCGAGGCGTTTCCAGAGTCCAAGCAGACTGGCGGGGGGCGCACTGGCAATGTCAATTTTGGACAGTTTTACGCGCTAATCATCGGCAACGCCGATTATAAAGCTTACCCAGCGTTGAAAACCCCGATCAATGATGCCAAAAGCGTAGAGTTGATCCTACGCGAACACTATGGCTTCAAGACCACGCTGTTGGTCAACGCCAATCGCCATGCCATCATGACAGCGTTAAACGAAATGAAGAAACGACTGACTGACCAAGACAACCTCTTGGTCTATTACGCCGGTCATGGCGAAATTGACAAGAGTAACCAGATGGCCTACTGGCTACCCACGGATGCGGAGGTGGGCAATTCGGCAAACTGGATTTCCAGCGACAATATTACCGAATTTCTCAGTATCCTACCTGCCCGGCATGTGATGGTGGTGGCGGATTCTTGCTATTCCGGCGCAATGACCGGTTCCGCCGTGGCCAAACTGCCGGATGGCATGGATGAGAGCAAGCGTGAGAAATGGCTGAAAGTGATGAACACCCGTAAAGCCAGGACGGTCCTGACTTCAGGCGGCGTCAAGCCGGTTTTGGACGCAGGGGGAGGCGACCATTCCATTTTCGCGGATGCCTTTTTAAAGGTCTTGCGCAGTAATCAGCAGGTTTTGGAAGATTATGAGCTGTACCGGGATGTCTCCAACCAAATGCTGCCGGCCTCGACCAAAGTCGGGTTCCAGCAAACGCCGCAATATGCCCCTTTGCAACACGCAGGGCATGAGGGCAGCCCGTTTTTCTTTGTGCCGGAGGCTTAATACAGCGTTTTCGACATCAAATACAGCGTTTTCAACATCAAAGAGTTACTTGATAGTGGGTACACTAGCGTAGGCTATTCTGTTAACTTTAGGGTTAAATGAATATCAATTTTTTAGTAATGTTTTAAAGATGAAAACGCTGTACATAAAGATATCTCCATGCTTGATACTTACCCTTTTCATGAATGTATGCCAACCAATTATTTAAACGCGTATAATAATCCACTTATGTGCTTCCCTCAACGCGGTAAGGCGCAACAGGCGTAAGCCGTAGGCCTAGCAAGGTCATTTTGTTGCACGACAAACAACGGTCTATGTGCCACTACATCGCTAGGAGTTCCGATTTGAATTCATGTACAGCGTTCTCATCTTAACAAGTTCGTGGTTCCGATGGCGAGTGTAAATTCTGGCTTTTGCCTGTTGCCTTGGCTCGCTACCGTGGTATTTCACCCTATGATTTGCGGGAAATAGAGCGGCTTGTTTTTGAAAATAAACAAATTTTTATTGATAAATATCATGAATACCACGGTCATTGAAGTAGAACCCGTTGCAATAGCAGTTTGGTTGGAAAAGCGAACTGTCTTCATTGAATTGACGGATGGGCGAATTTTTGGTTTTCCCGCAGACCGTTTCAAGATTCTTAGTCAAGCTACTGATGAAGAACTGAAAGAAGTTAAAATTGAATTAAATGGATATGCTTTGAGATGGGAGAATCTTGATGAAGACTTGACCGTTGCTGGGGTTATTGCCGGAAAATTTCAACTCCCATTGCCTAGACGAGCAGCCTAATCAAATCAAAGGGGTCAGACTCGATTGAATTGCTACTTTTTGGCTTTGCCTGTTTTCTACGCCTTTGCCTTTGCCTTGGTCTTTGCACCTGCGTAAAATGCCTTCATTCACGTACAGCATTTTCAACATCAGAGAGTTACTTGATAGCTGAATATCCTTTATTAGGTATATTTTAAAGATGAAAATGCTGTACATAAAGATATTCTCATGCTTCACATACCCTTTTCAGAAATGTAT
>CAIZPP010000039.1 GCA_903934875.1 uncultured Methylococcaceae bacterium | reverse complement strand
CCGCCTGCCCCGGTCTGGCTGGGCGGAACTTTGGCACTGGCTACGACCTCGATACTGGGCGTGTGGGCGGGGCGCGCCTTGCTGCGGCACATCCCCCTGCACTGGCTGCATCGGCTAAGTGGAGTATTGTTTCTTGGGTTTGCAGCTTATTCAGTCTGGCGGTTGTTGCCGGAAAACATGCAGTAAAACCGATGACCTCCATCAAGACCCTATTTCTAGCAACTCGCCCCCACTATCTGCTACTGTCCATCCTGCTGGTCGTGTTGGGTGCCAGCCTTGCCGGATTTTACGGTTCGTTTGCATGGGGAAGATTTTCGCTTTGCCTGGCCGGGCTGGTTTTGCTGCATATTAGCACCAATGTGCTGAACGACTATTTCGATTATTCCTCGGGGATCGACTTGGCAACCCAACGCACCCCTTTCAATGGCGGCAGCGGGGTGTTGAACCAAGGTTTGCTGACACCCCGGCAGACCCTGCTGTTCGGCCTTGCCGCGTTTATGCTTGCCGTTCCGATTGGCGGCTATCTAGTGGCCGAACTCGGCTGGCCCCTACTGCCTTTGTTTCTGCTGGGTGCGGTTTTTGTCATTGGCAATTCCAGCCATATCACCCGTTTGGGTTATGGGCTGGGAGAACTGTCCGCCGGCTTGGGCCTAGGCAGTTTGCCGGTGTTCGGCACGGCCTGGATAATCCACGGCAAACCCGAAGTGTATTTCCTCTTTGCTTCCGTCCCCTCCGGTCTGTGGGTATTTAACCTGTTATTTTTGAATGAATTCCCCGATGCACAGCCGGATCAAAAGGCAGGGCGCAAAACGCTGGTGATTGAATTGGGCTTTGCCAACGCGCAACGACTATATTCCTGCCTGAGTCTATTGTCTTTTCTGTGGATTGCCGCCGGCACCCTAGCCGGGGTCATGCCCTTGCAGTCCATGCTGGCGGTATTGTCCTTGCCCTTCGCGGCCAGGGCGATTGCATTGTCACGCATACCGGATTTCGGCGGGAAATTCACCCAAGCCCAAGCCGCCAATGTAGGGCTGGTGTTGTCCGCGCATTCTTTGCTGGCTTTAGGGTATTTTTTGGCAATTAATCTGTCCTAAAAGGGTAAGGGAGAGGCGACAGGGTAAGCCCGATTCCGCTCGCCGTTTTAATAATGGCTTCCCGCTCTTCCAACAAACTAGTATTGACCACCGCCAACAGTTCAAAGCCAGCTTCCCCATCGGGAGCCGATCGCACGACCGTGCCGACGGTTTTCCCTTCCCAGCCTTCGGCTTGCAGGCTGTCCCCTACTTGCGGTAGCGGCTCCCCCATGCCCATCAGGCGGACCATGCGTCGCTTCAGACTGCCCAGATAGTGGGCGCGGGCGATGATTTCTTGTCCCGTATAGCAACCCTTGTTGAAGCTGATTCCGCCGACTAGATCGAGATTCAGCATTTGTGGCACAAACTCTTCCACCGTCGCCGTCCAGACCGAAGGCAAACCGGCCCGGATGTCTTCCAGTGCCCAACGGGAAGGCTCTTGCCGGACAAGTCCGTGCGCCTCCAAAAACCGGCACATACCGGCGGTTTTCTGCTTATCGACTAATACCAGGAAGCGCGGAGTGTTCGCATCAGGGATGCGGATAGCGTAGAAGCGGGTGTAAAAACTGCCTTGCCCCTCCGCTTCATTTTCCTGGGTGAGCAGCGGCAAACCCAAAGTTTGCAGGGCTTCGGTAGATTTTGCTCCAAACAGGCCAAATATTGTCCAGTTCCAAGTTTCATCATCACACTTCACATCATCCCTCAGGATATACATCCGCAACCGCTTTTGGACAGTCTCCAACAATTCAGCCGGAAGCAGAAGGTAAATCTTGTCTTCGGCCCGTAACACGCGGAATAAGGCGATGCTGCGCCCTTTCGGCGTACACAGGGCACCGAGTGTGGTTTGGCCCGGTGGCAGCCCGACGATGTCGCATGTGGTCTGTCCTTGCAAAAGTTTTGCCGCGTCTTTGCCGCTAACGGCTAGTATGCCCAGCTCGGGCAATGGGGTGTGCCAGTTTTCAATAATCATACAGCGTTTCGCAGAGCGGCGATGCGCTCTTCCAGCGGCGGATGGCTCATGAATAAACGGCTTGCGCCGCCACTGCTGATGCCGAAGGCCGCCATTCCGCCTGGCAGGGGTTCGGGGTCGTGGGCCCGTTGCAATGCCTGCAAGGCACCGATCATTTTTTGCCGCCCGGCCAGACGCGCCCCACCGGCATCGGCGCGGAATTCGCGGTAGCGCGAGAACCACATCACGATCATGCTGGCGAGGATGGAAAGTATGATTTGCGCCACCATCTCAGTGATGAAATAACCGATTCCGTAGCCGCGTTCGTTGCGCAACAACACACGATCAACAAAAAAGCCGATAATCTTGGCGAAGAAGATGACGAAAGTGTTCACCACTCCCTGCAGCAGTCCTAAAGTGACCATGTCGCCATTGGCAACATGGCTGATTTCATGGCCCAGCACTGCTTCCACTTCATCAGCGCTCATCTGTTGCAGCAAGCCGGTACTGACTGCCACCAAGGCATTGTTCTTGCTGAAACCGGTGGCAAAGGCATTGGGGTCCGGGGAATCGAAGATGCCCACCTCAGGCAGGCCGATGCCCGCCCCCTGCGCCAACCGCCGCACACTTTCCAGCAGCCATTGCTCGGTGGCGTTGGCAGGTTGTTCGATGACATACACCCCCATCGAGCTTTTCGCCATCCACTTGGACATCAGCAGGGAAATGAACGAACCTGACATGCCTATGGCCGCTGAATAGAGGAGTAGCGAGTCCAGATTCAGGTTGACGCCGTTCTGGTACAGCATATTCCCCAGTCCGAGAAAATGGAATATGATGCTGATCAGCAGCAGCACCGCCGCGTTGGTGAGTAGGAACAATAATATTCTCATGGATGCTTTTCCGTTGGTGGTGGAACAAATGCTAAGGCGTTTTCTACTTCTAAATAGTTCCTGGCAAATTTTCTGGTTTTTCATACTACTTTGTCAAATCAATAGACTGCATGAACTTCCACTTTTTTGAAATACTCTAAGAACAAGAAAACGCTGTGACATATTTGATGACTTAACTGTAAAAATCAAGTGGGGAGGCCGCATGAAGTTTATTAGTCTGTTGGTGTTGCTAGTCGGCTTCGCGGTTGCCGCCTGTGCCGGGAAAGCCTCGGAGAATCTGGATAAAATCAGACTGCCGCCGGGTTTCCATATTTCCGTGTATGCCGGGCAGATTCCCGGCGCGCGGTCGCTGGCCGTGGGCGATGACGGCACCGTTTATGTCGGCACCCGCGAGGACAAGGTTTACGCCCTGCGCGACGGGAACCGCGACGGCCTAGCGGATTCGGTGCAGACTGTCGTTTCCGGGCTCAATGCGCCCAACGGAGTGGCATTCCTGAACGGCGATCTGTACATTGCGGAAATCCACCGCATCCTGAGGCTCAAAGACATTTCCGCCCATTTGGACAATCCGCCGAAAGTGGAGCTTGTCTTTGACGCTTACCCGGAAGACCAGCACCACGGATGGAAATATCTGCGGGTAGGGCCGGATGGCAAACTGTACGCAGGGGTTGGCGCACCCTGCAATATCTGCCTCAGCGAAAAGGAAGTATACGCCAGTCTGACGCGCCTGGACCCGGATGGCAAGCATTTTGAAATATTCGCCCGTGGCATACGCAACACCGTAGGTTTCGACTGGCATCCGCAAACTGGCGAAATTTTTTTCACCGACAATGGCCGCGACTGGCTAGGCGACGATGCGCCGCCGGAGGAGTTGAACCATGCCCCCAAAGCCGGTCTGCATTTTGGCTATCCCTATTGCCACGGGGGCGACATAGCCGACCCTGAATTCGGCAAGTTAAAGGCTTGTTCCGAATTTACCCCGCCCGCCTGGAAATTTCCCGCCCATGTGGCCCCGCTGGGGTTGCGCTTCTACCGGGGCAGGCTGTTTCCTCCCAGTTATCAAGGGCAATTGTTCGTCGCCCAGCATGGTTCATGGAACCGATCCACGCCGCTGGGCTATCGTGTGGCCTTGGTCAAATTCAAGGACGGGAAACCGGTTGCCGATGAAGTGTTCGCCGATGGATGGCTGCAAGCCAATGGCGATGTGCTAGGCAGGCCGGTGGATATTCTTGAACTGGCAGACGGGTCTTTGTTAATATCTGACGACAAGCAAGGGGCGGTTTACCGTATTGATTACCGGCCTTGAGTTTGGGCGCTACCGAAAAAGTTTACACCCTTTGCAGTGGAATCTGGGGAAATAATTTCTGGATATACAGCGTTTTCAACATCAAAGAGTTACTTGGTAGTGGTTATAATAGCGCGGGTTATTCGGTTTACCGGAAGGGTTAACTGAATATCAGTTTTAGGTATATTATGAAGATGAAAACGCTGTACACAAATAAATACCCATGCTTCAGATACCCTTTTCATAAATGTATGTGTGTTAATACATCGCAAGGAGTCCCGGTTTGTATTTATGTACAGCATTTTTATCTTAACAAAGTATAATTATAAAGGACGCTCAATTAAACCATCTTGTATGTATATGCCTTGCAAATTATATAACCTAAAAGTAACTCTTTGATATTAAAAATGCTGTAGCCTAATTAAATTTCTGCCAAGGAGATATTGCCTATGAAACAGATTCTGTTTTCATGCCTAACCATACTGTTTTCTGTATCTGCGAACTCGGCAGATTATTATAAATGCAGGAAACCCAATGGTCAGATACTTTATACGGATAAACACTGCTTTGCAGCAATAATAAATGATTATGAGAAAAAAAACCCGCAATCCACAATATGGCAGGATAATCCAAAATTTTTAGCCAATCCAGAAAGGCAGACCAATAAATCAGTTGATAAAAACGGCTTGCAAGAATTTGTTGGCAATACAGATACAGAGTCGAACGAATTTTCCATAATTGACATGCCTGAGAAACCAACACACCAAGGGATATTGGATAAGATCCTTTTGTTTTTGTCACCCTCTAAGAATAATTTGCAAGATAATACTATCACTACCTCAACTTATACTTGCCAAGGAAAAACCCTTTGCAGGGAAATGACTTCTTGCGAAGAAGCCATTTTCTACTTGCAACATTGCCCAAATGTGAAAATAGACGGGAACAAAGATGGGATACCGTGCGAACAGCAATGGTGTAATTAGCTTACAGCGTTTTCATGCTGCAAACGCTGTATCTTTGAAACCAGCAGTTTGTCCACTCGATTCTTGTCCATGTCCACCACTTCAATGCGCAAACCCTCCCATTCAAACCAGTCTGAGGCGGTGGGCACATGCCCCACATGCATCATCACAAAGCCGCCCACGGTGTGATAATTGCCTTTGGCCTCGTTCAGCAGACCATCGACAGCAAACAAATCTTTGAACTTGTCCACTGGCAGCATCCCGTCGATCAGCCACGAGCCATCCTCCCGCTGGACCATCAGCGGCTCCTCGGCCAAATCCGACGACGGGATATCCCCCACGATGGTTTCCATGACATCGTTCAGTGTCACCAGCCCCTTAACCTCGCCGTATTCATCCACAACCAACGCAAAATGCATGCGGGATTTTTTGCATTCCTCTAAAAAGTGCATCAACGAAATATTGGGCAATACATACAGCGGCGGCCTGCACAAGCCGGGCAGGTCGATGGGTTCGCCCCGAAATTGGCTGTTCAGGATATCCTTGGCCCTGACCACCCCGAGGATTTGTTCGAAGCCCCCCTTGCACAGCGGAAACCTCGAATAATGGCTGTGCAACAGTTTTTCCCGATTATGTTCGTAGCTGTCGTCGAGGTCCAGCATGAAAATATCTTTGCGCGGGGTCATCACCGAAGCGACGACCTTGTCGTCGAGCTGGAAAATATTGGTGACCAGTTCGTGTTCAGCACGTTCGAAAACGCCCTCTTCGGTGCCTTGTTCCATCAAAACTTGGATTTCCTCTTCGGTAATGGACGGTTCCTTCCCCTTGCTGCCGCCAAGCAGCTTCACAAAGACTTCGGTGGAAAGGCTCAATAGCTTGACTAGGGGAAAGACGACGATAGATAACACCTTCATCGGCCTGGCGAAGAACAAGGCAATGGGTTCCGGGGAGCGCATAGCCAGCCGTTTGGGTACCAATTCGCCCACGATCAGGGAAAAATAGGTGACGATCAACACCATCAGTGCTACAGATAGATGCCTGCTGTATTGTGCCAACTCGGGTATCTGGTCGAAGTAGGCCTCCAATCTGCCGGCAATCGCCGACTCGCCGATTGCCCCGTCCAAAATGCCGATCAGGGTGATGCCGACTTGAACGGTGGACAGAAAATGCGAGGGATCGTTGGCCATTTTCAATGCGCAGGCCGCGCCGACTCGGCCTTCATCCGCCCAATATTGCAAACGGGCCTTGCGCGATGAAATCAGCGCGATTTCCGACATGGCGAACATGCCGTTGATGACGATCAGTATAAAAATCAGAAATATATCCATGGAAAGCTAGAGTGGTTGTTCAATTGTGACGACTAAGAACAAGAAAACGCTGTAAATACAGGGTGGCATCCCTGAGCATAGCATAAAAAAAGGCTGCTGATTGAATGGCATGGCCCGAAGCCCCTTTACATGCATTTAGCATTATAATGGTTGCAACCCTATTTCCGCTTATGCCATGAACTCTGACGCATTGACCACAGCAGAAGGTTTCGATATCCCAGCCTTTTTACAAACTCTGACCCAGCGTCCTGGCGTCTATAAGATGTTGGACAAAACGGGCGAGGTGATTTATGTCGGCAAGGCGAAGAATTTAAAAAAGCGCGTCTCCAGTTATTTTTCCAATAAGGACGCTGCCCCCAAACAACAGGCGATGGTGGCGCGTATTGCCTTGATTGAGGTAACCGTCACCCATACCGAGGCTGAGGCGCTATTGCTGGAAAGCCAATTGGTCAAGCGCATACAGCCGCGCTACAACATTTCCCTGCGCGACGGCAAGAGCTTCCCGTACATCGTTGTCACGACGCAGCAAGCCTTTCCCAGGGTCGGATTTTATCGGGGCGTGCGCAAGAAGCAGGGCCGCTTCTTCGGCCCTTACCCCAGCGCGGGGGCTGTGCGCGAATGTCTGAAACTATTGCAAAAAATATTTCCGGTGCGCCAATGCGAGGACTCCGTGTTTAAAAACCGTTCGCGCCCCTGTTTGCAATACCAAATCGAACGTTGTTCCGGGCCTTGCGTGGACCTGATTTCACCACAAGCCTACGCCGAGGATGTGGAAGACACCATCAAGTTCCTAGAGGGGAACGGCAAAGGATTGATCGACGAATTGGTCAGCCGCATGGAGCAGGCATCCGCCGAACTGCATTTTGAAAAAGCCGCGCGCTACCGCGACCAAATTGCCAATTTGCGCACCATTCTCGCCAAGCAGGCAGTGACCGGGGAACAGGGGGATATCGATATCGTCGCTTGCGCCATCAAAGGCCATCTGGCTTGTGTGCAAGTGTTGTTCATCCGTGGCGGCCAGCAGATAGGCGATAGCGCCTTTTTCCCGAAGATGGCCGAAGAACACAGCCCAAGCAGTGTGTTGGAAGCCTTCCTGGCGCAATATTATCTGAACCGGCTGATTCCTCGCGAAATCCTGCTAAGCCACGAGATTGACAATCGCGAATTGTTGGAGGAGGTGTTCACCGCCCAAGCCAAGCATAGTGTCCATATCAGCCCCAATACGCGTGGCGAACGCTTGCAGCGTGTGCAACTGGCCCGGACCAACGCGGAAAACACCTTACAGGCCAAACTGGCGAACCAGCAGGATATCGTCGGGCGATTCCTAAGTCTTGGTGCGGCCTTGGACTGCCCGGAGCCGCCGCGCCGCCTGGAATGCTTCGATATCAGCCATACTATGGGCGAGCAGACCGTAGCCTCTTGTGTGGTGTTCGACCGCCAAGGCGCCGTAAAATCAGCCTACCGGCGCTTCAACATTGAAGGCATCGAACCGGGCGACGATTATGCCGCTTTGGCCCAGGCAGTCACGCGGCGTTATCAACGCATCAAGAAAGGCGAATTCGAGGCACCGGACATTCTGTTTATAGACGGCGGCAAAGGGCAGGTCAGCGCGGTCAAAGAGGCGCTGAAGGCCATCGAAATGGATGAAATAAGCATTGTCGGGGTGGCAAAAGGGCCGGATCGCAAACCCGGAATGGAAATGTTGTTTCCAGCAGGCCAAAACCAGCCTATCCTATTGCCTGCCCATTCGCCCGCGCTGCTGCTCATCCAGCAGATTCGTGACGAAGCCCATCGCTTCGCCATCACTGGCCACCGCCAGCGGCGCAGCAAGGCAAAAACCCAGTCCACGCTGGAAATGATAGAAGGACTGGGGCCAAAACGCCGCCAGCAATTACTCAAGCAGTTTGGCGGACTGCGCGAAATCAGCCGTGCCGATGTCAATGCCCTATGCAGCGTCGAAGGCATCAACCGGCAACTTGCCCAACGCATTTACGAGACGTTTCACGAACAGGAAGCCTGACCCATGCAATTCAACCTGCCTACTTGGCTAACCCTGCTGCGGATTATTTTGATACCGGTGATGGTGGCCCTGTTCTATTTGCCCTGGCATCTGGCACATCTCGCCTGCGGTGTGGTTTTCGGCATCGCCGGCATCACCGACTGGCTGGACGGCTACTTGGCCCGCAAAATGAGCCAGACCACCCTGTTTGGGGCGTTCTTGGACCCGGTGGCAGACAAACTGATGGTGTCTGTGGCCTTGGTGCTGATTGTCCAAGCCGACCCCAATCCTTGGCTAGCCATCGCAGCGGCGGTGATTATTGGCCGGGAGATTACTATCGCATCCTTGCGGGAATGGATGGCTGAAATAGGCCAGCGCAGCAAAGTGGAAGTATCATGGATTGGAAAATGGAAAACCACAGCACAAATTGTGGCCATCGAAATCCTGCTGGTCAGCATGGATGTGTGGAAGGAAAGCTTGTCTGAATTGGGACAATTTCTGCTTCTGGTCTCGGCTATTTTGACGCTATGGTCCATGTTCTATTATATGAAGGCGGCCCTTCCCGCATTGACCAAGCATGACAGCAAATTGGACCGTCAATAATTGGCAAAGACCAACTTGGGTTTATAAACCGAGTCGGCTTCCCATAAACTGATTGCCAAAGGTGTTGACACAAAAATCCACCCTTGTATAATATGCATCTCTAGTCCAGCGGGAATAGCTCAGTTGGTAGAGCACAACCTTGCCAAGGTTGGGGTCGCGAGTTCGAGTCTCGTTTCCCGCTCCAAAATCTTCCCACAAAAAGCCGCGAAGTTCCAACGCGGCTTTTTAGTTTAACCCTCGCACACTCGGCTGAGTGGCAGAATGGTCATGCAGCGGCCTGCAAAGCCGTGTACGCCGGTTCGATTCCGACCTCAGCCTCCACAATCGACATCCAAAGCAATCCGACAGAGTCCCGGCTTACAGCGTTTTCAACATCGAAGAGTTATTTGATAGCTAGTGGGTTGTGCTGGATATACGTTTAAATGAAAGGAATACTGAATATCCTTTTTTAGTTTTATGTTACAGCATTTTCAACATCAAAGAGTTACTTGGTAGTGGGTATGATAGCGCAGGTTATTCGGTTAACCTGAAGGGGTTAACGGAATGTCTGTTTTAGGTATATTTTTAAGATGAAAATGCTGCACATAAATATATCCCCATG
>CAIZPP010000038.1 GCA_903934875.1 uncultured Methylococcaceae bacterium | reverse complement strand
CGTTTTACACTCACACCCCATAACAACACACAACAGGAGCAGAACATGCCTTCACGCCGTGAATTAGCCAATGCCATCCGCGCCTTGAGCATGGACGCCGTCCAGAAAGCCAACTCGGGCCACCCGGGCGCGCCGATGGGCATGGCGGACATCGCCGAGGTGCTGTGGAACGATTACTTGCGCCACAACCCGGCCAACCCGAAATGGCCCGACCGCGACCGTTTCGTGCTGTCGAACGGCCACGGCTCGATGCTGCTGTACTCCCTGCTGCACCTGACCGGCTACGACCTGCCCATCGGCGAACTGGCCAACTTCCGCCAGCTCCACTCGAAGACCCCGGGCCACCCGGAGTACGGCTACGCGCCGGGCGTCGAGACCACCACCGGCCCGCTCGGCCAGGGCATCACCAACGCCGTCGGCTTCGCGCTCGCCGAGCGCACCCTGGCCGGCCAGTTCAACCGCCCCGGCCACACCATCGTCGACCACAACACCTACGTCTTCCTGGGCGACGGCTGCCTGATGGAGGGCATCTCGCACGAGGCCGCCTCGCTGGCCGGCTCCCTCGGGCTGGGCAAGCTGATCGCCATCTATGACGACAACAACATCTCCATCGACGGCGAAGTGCGCGGCCACGGCGACACGCCGGGCTGGTTCCTGGACAACACCCCGGCCCGCTTCGAGGCCTACCACTGGCATGTCATCCCCAAGGTCGACGGCCACGACGCCGAGGCGGTCAGGGCCGCCATCGAAGAGGCCCGCAAGGTCACCGACAAGCCGACGCTGATCTGCGCCCAGACCATCATCGGCTTCGGCTCGCCGAACAAGCAGGGCAAGGAAGAGTGCCACGGCGCCGCGCTGGGCGCGGACGAGGTCGCGCTGGTGCGCGAGACTTTGGGCTGGCACCACCCGGCGTTTGAAATCCCCGCCGACATCTACGAGGGCTGGAGCGCGAAGGAGACCGGCGCGAAGTACGAGTCCGACTGGAACGACCGCTTCGAGAACTACCGCAGCGAGTTCCCCGAGCTGGCCGCCGAGTTCGAGCGCCGCATCGTCGGCGAACTGCCGTCCGACTGGGCCGAGAAGTCCGCCGCCTTCGTCAGTGCCGTGGACGCGAAGGCCGAGACCATAGCCAGCCGCAAGGCCTCGCAGAACACCCTGAACGGCTTCGGGCCGCTGCTGCCGGAGCTGCTCGGCGGCTCGGCCGACCTGGCAGGCTCCAACCTGACGCTGTGGAAGGGCTGCAAGGACGTCAACGCCCCCGGACACGACGGCAACTACGTCTACTACGGCGTGCGCGAGTTCGGCATGTCGGCGATCATGAACGGCCTCGCCCTGCACGGCGGCTTCAAGCCCTACGGCGCGACCTTCCTGATGTTCTCCGAATACGCCCGCAACGCGCTGCGCATGGCCGCGCTGATGAAGGCCCCGACCATCTTCGTCTACACCCACGACTCCATCGGCCTGGGCGAGGACGGCCCGACGCACCAGCCGGTCGAGCAGACCGCCACGCTGCGGCTGATCCCGAACATGCAGGTGTGGCGCCCGGCCGACGCGGTCGAGTCCGCCGTGTCGTGGAAGGCCGCCATCGAGCGCAAGGACGGCCCGTCCACCCTGATCTTCTCGCGCCAGAACCTGCCGCACATCCCGCGCACGCCTGAGCAGATCGCGGCGATTGCGCAGGGCGGCTACGTGGTCAGCGGCGGCGAGGGCACGCCGGACGCGATCATCATCGCCACCGGCTCGGAGCTGGAGCTGGCCGTCAAGGCCGCCGCCGCGCTGGCGGAGAAGGGCAAAAACATCCGCGTGGTGTCGCTGCCCTCCACCAACGTGTTCGACGCGCAGGATGCCGCCTACCGCGAATCCGTGCTGCCTGCGGCGGTCACCAAGCGCGTGGCGGTCGAGGCCGGCGTCACCGACGCGTGGTGGAAGTACGTCGGCAGCGCAGGCAAGGTGGTCGGCCTCGACCGCTTCGGCGAATCCGCCCCCGCGCCCAAGCTGTTCAAGGAGTTCGGCTTCACGCCTGAGAACGTCGCGGCGGTGGTGGAATCCATCCTGTAGGCCGCGCTGCGCAAGAGGGGTGCCAAGTAGGGGCGGGTTCCGAACCCGCCCCTACAAATTATTGAATACTTCTTCCGCCGTCACTGCCGTCAAAATTCGCTCCCCCCAGCGCAACAGCGTGTCGGAATCCGCCGACCGCACCCGTGCGCGGTCGCCTTCGCTCAACGCCCCAAAGCGGAGTTCCAACTGGCGCAACAGCAAGGAGGCTTCACCTTCCTGCCGACCCTCTTGGCGGCCTTCTTGACGACCCTCTAGCCGGCCTTTTTCCACGCCCTGCCGTTTCCATTCCTCTGTCCACTCAATGACCCGTTCAGCCAACATGCTCTGTACCTCTTGCAAATCGTTCAGGTTGCTAAATTCCACGCCCGGCACCCGCCCCGGCAAAAATACCCGCTTCAGCCAGACCGTGAACGCCCGCCGCAGCGATGCCTGCTCCGGCGACTGTAGCCACTCGACCAGAGCCGCCAGCACTTGCTCCACATCTTGTGGGGTGCGGCTACCCTCTAGCCGGAACAAGGCCGCAGCCAGATTCTTTAGCGGGGCCAGTTCGGTGTCGGAAAACCGCCCCTCGTCCAGATGATGTCGTCCTCGCGTTCGCGGAGGTCGTCGGTGACATAGCTGCCGTTGACTTTCTCCAAGCTGGCGAAGTCCAGCCCGGCAACCCACAGCTCATGCACAAAGCCTCGTAACAGGTCGGCGACCATCTGCGGGTGGGAGAACAAATGCTTATAGGCGTGGTCGTGGTCCATGCTGACAGTCTACCGCAAACAGTACGTGTTGCCCATCGTCTCCTATTGTGGCACCCTTTATGGCTGGTTCCCAAGCTCCTGCTTGTTCGTTGACCGTTCTGCGCAGAAGCAGGAGCTTCAAATACCGCATTCCCAAGCGGGAGTTCTCATCGTTATACACAAATGTAGGAGACTCGTCATTTCGGCAGGGATGCCGAAATCCAGCGTCCAAGGATGGCAAACTCGAAGCCGCGACGGGTGTCCCCGTATCAAAAAACAGGAAACTACACGTTGGCAAGTGATCTGAATCAAGCACTTGTGCAACCGACTGGATACCGTCCATGGCCTGGATTTCGGCATCCATGCCGAAATGACGGCTTTTCTCGGCTTGACTGGATTGTGTACAACGATGAGAGCGGGAGCTTGGGAACGAGCTAATGATGTGGGCCGATAGGGGGCAAAAAAAAAATCGCCGGCTGCGCCGCTAACACAAAAGAACAAAAAGCAAAAGAAACAAAGGGATAAAGCACAAAGAGCAAAGGGTCATAAAACCCTAGCAAGCCGAAAGCCGAGGAGGAGGCAACATTGTTCCCGTAACGGTAACCCGAACGCAGGCCCAGCGGGTCGTAGCTCCAAGAGCCGCCCCGAACCGCCCGGCGAACAGCGGCATCATTTATGCATATTAATTCGCTGCCATCATACCGCTCCGTATAGGCTGAGCAGGTCCACTCCCAGACATTACCGTGCATATCATACAGCCCCCAGGGATTTGCCGGATAACTGCCAACCGGTGCGGTCTTGCCCAGATAAACGCCGGTTTTCGCGCCACAATCGTTGTAGTCATACTTGCCGTTGTAATTGGCTTGCTGGGTGTTGATGCAATCGCCAGTGGAAAAGGCCGTGGTGGTCCCGGCCCGCGCCGCGTATTCCCATTCCGCCTCGGTGGGCAAGCGATAAGTTTTGCCGGTCTTGGCATTGAGCTTTTGGATGAATGTTTGGATGTCGTTAAAGCTGACTGATTCCACAGGGCAGTTATCGCCGCATTGCTTGAAATTGGATGGATTGGAACCCATCACCGCTTGCCACTGGCCTTGCGTGACCTCGTATTGGCCGATGCTGAATGCCTTGATTTTGACTAAATGGCGGGGTTGTTCGTCTTTTTCCGCCTCCGCTTCGCCCGGAACCGCACCCATCATGAACTCGCCCGCCGGTAGCCGGACCATTTCCGGGCAGTCTGGGCAATCGCGGAAGTGGTTAGGCTGGAGGCGATCTGAATCGGTAGGGGCAGGTTCCAAACCTGCCGATGTGATGGCTTCGGAACCCACAAGGGCGGGTTTGGAACCCGCCCCTACTTGCAAACGCTTCAGCCTAATTTTCGCCAAGCTGGCAAACTGGCCTTTATCCGTGTATTGGTCCAAATACGCTTGAAAATCCGCCGGGTCGCTGCTATGTTCAATGCTTTTCCAGTAAGTCTGTTCCGGGCTTTCGGCATCCTCTTTGTGGGGTGCGGTGCAACCGGCAAAGCAAAACTGCCCGCGCTGCGGGCCAAAATTAATCCACGGCTTTTGGCTGTTGCCGGTTTCATCCGCCACTTCGGTCTGCACCTGTTGCAAGGCAGCTATCGCCGACAGCCCCGGCTCTTGCAAATGCGCCAATAAGTGTTTGGCTGTTTTTACCCAACCCCTCGAAAAGGTAAAATTAGCAGAAAACCGCAATAACGCGAGAATTCGTCAACGATGACAAGCATCCTTGCCGCCGTGCTTGGAAAACTTCCCGTGGGCGGCAGCGCCAGACAAGCAAGCT
>CAIZPP010000037.1 GCA_903934875.1 uncultured Methylococcaceae bacterium | reverse complement strand
CGAGGTCGTGTCCAACCTCAACGCCCACAACCGGGCACTGCTCACCCTCCTCGGCGAACGCTATGTCACCCTATACGCCAATTCGGGATAAGGGGGTGCGGAATGACGGTATAAAGGGATAGCGGTCCCAACATCACCCACACCATGAAAGATACATCAAAATAAAGGAAGGCCGACAGCAAGGTGGGCCAGTGGCCGGCTTGTTTAAATGCTTTTAAATTCATGAGAAATCCTCGTTACGTGTGGCGGCTCAAGTTTTAACTGATGTTACGCAGAGGCCCCTGCGCTGTTATCGGCAAAGGATTGCTGACACCTGAGGCGTTTCGTTTTGGAGTGTCAAGGCCTGCCTTGACAGGCAAAGCAGGCTTTGCCACTCCATGCGTAACATCAGGTTTTAACTAAAAGCCGATTGTTTAGTGCTTGGATGTAGCGACATCTGGCTAGGGCGGTACTCGGAGCAATCGAATACACCGCCATCAAAAAAACCGGTCGGCCACCAGCATGAAGGAGTCGGTTTGGGTAGCCAGCAACCAGGGGGTTTCATGCAAGCCTTCTTGCTTACGGTCGAAGGGCGGATAGGTCAACCCCAGCGTTGACGCGGCCTGACGGTAAAGCTCCGGTCGATAAACGCTGGCAGCGGCGAGTTTGATATCCAGAGGTTCCCGCAACTGCCCCCAACGCAGCATCTGGGCCAAAATCCATTCGGCATGGGATGCCCAAGGAAAATTGGCGGCGTAACGGTGAAACACATGGAAATCAGGTTGCGCTTTGGGCGCTTCCCCCGGCCCATAAGAAAACCGCCCCAACAAACCGGCGGCCAAAGCCGAAGGCGGCGCATCCACATACTCCGGGCGGGCCAGCAGTTCGACTGCCTCCGTGCGGTTTTCCGCTTGATCCAGCCAACGTGCCGCCAGTAGTAAAGCCATTAGAATCGCCTGGTGAGTGTTCGGGCAAGCTTGCGCCCACTCACGGGTTACCCCGAAAACTTTTTCCGGGTGATTGTTCCAGATTTCACCGCTGGCGATCAGCACATGGCCTATGCCCTCCTCGACGGCCCGTGCGTTCCAAGGTTCGCCTACGCAATAGCCGTCAACCGAGCCGGTGCGCAGGCAATCCGCCATCTGTGGCGGCGGCACCACAGTAAGGCGGACGTCCCTATCCGGGTCTATGCCCGCCGATGCCAGCCAGTAACGCAGTAGGTAATTGTGCGAAGAGGAGGGGTACACCATGGCGAAGCGCATGGGTTTAATGCCCTTTGCCTTGTCGTCCTCTACAAGCTTCTTCAAGGCATCGGCTGTTGCCGGGGATTGCAAGGGGATGCCAGTGTTCAACAAGCGCTGGCAAAGGGTGTTCGATACTGTGATGGCATTGCCATTTAGTCCCAATGAAAAGCCCGTCACCATTGGCACACGGAACGCTTCAGCACCCAGGGAGGCGGCTAGGGGCATTCCCGCCAGCATATGCGCCCCGTCCAGCAACCCGAAGCAGACTTTGTCGCGGATATTGGCCCAGGATGGTTCACGCGACAGGGTCACGCGCAAACCAAAGTCCCTGAAAAACCCCTTTTCCAAGGCAATCACCAAGGGTGCGCAATCCGTGAGCGGAATGAAGCCTAACGAAACCTCGTCTTTCTACAACCTACCTCCTACGTTTGATCGGGCGGGAGAGTTCAAGCCTTGTCTATTGATTTGTGCGTTCACTGAAAGTGCTTCCTATAGGTTTGCCCGGTTTGTGGGTAATAAAAAAGGCATCTAGCGGTAAAACCTGCATGCAGGTTTTACCGCTGGACGCCTTTGTCCGACACCAGCCAAACCGCCATTGGTTGGTTGTGTCATTGATTCATATGCATAGGCTATGCCTATTTGTATAGTGTCATTATCTTCATGATTTGTTTATATTTAAAAGACACATCGGAATTTAAAAACGGCAAACTTATCAGTCATGCACAAAAATAGATCAAATAACCGAAAAAAATGTTCTGCTTTGAGGCGGCGGTGACGCCGTTTGGGCAGATGGCGTTTTTCATCGAGTTTCCTGAACCTGTCCGGCGTACTGGCATCTTGGATGGAGGATTCCCCGCTGACTAGCCGAAACGTTAACAAATATATGACCACCTACTTACCTCAGCCCGAACGCGCCGGCCAAGCGCGATTTGCTCGGCACATGGCTGCTGTCGATCCTGGCCGGGCAAGCGTCACTGGACGCAATTTTGCGGCGGCGACGGCATCTAGCAAGGGCGGCAGCACTTCGAGGATGACGGGAACCCCTAAGTCCGTCCGGGCGGCGTTGCCGTCGTGTAGCAGCAGGATGTCTCCGCCCTTCAGTCCGTCCAGCAGTTTCGCCAGCACCGCCTGGGGATTCCTCTCCACAGTGTCGAAGCCCCGCCGGGTCCAACTGACTAGTCGCAGACCGAGCCGATCCAGCACAGGGTCTAGCAGAGGATTGCGCAAGCCCGCCGGGGCGCGGAAGAAGGCAGGGCGGGTACCGGTAATGGAGGTTAGAGTCTCTTGGGTGGATTCCAATTCAGCATAATATCCCCCAAGCAGTAATAGGGCAAAGTGGTGTCGGTGAAACATGCTATGATTTTCCACGGCATGGCCTTGGGTGACGATTTCCCGGCACAAGTCAGGGTAACGGCGCGCCTTCTCGCCTATGCAAAAGAAGGTGGCTTTTGCGCCGTGGCGGGCCAGCAGGTCAAGGACGGCAGGGGTGACGTCGGGGTCGGGGCCATCGTCGATGGTGATGGCAATCTCCCCTTGGGCGGCGCAGGCTTCAGGCAGTGAGGTCCAGTTCGGTCCCAACAGCTTGCAACGCGGCCAAAGTCCTGCAAACGTCATGACCAGATGGTCGGCGCTGACGGCTGCCAAGGCCCAAGGCCAGAAATCAGGCCGGACCGCCACCGCCACCAACGCAGCTAAGGTGAGCAGGAAGGAACCCTGGACTAGCGGGGTGGGTCGCCAATGGCGGCAAGCGGGGAAGAGTTTCATACAGCGTTTTTAATTTCGAAGAGTTACTTGTTGAGCTATATCATTTTTCAAAGCAATTCGCACACAGGAATGATGGGTATCGGCATCCCTGCCTCTACCCACCCTACCAATTAGCCATTTTTAGAGTGATATGGAAGTAGTGTATTATTATACGCGTTTAAAAGATTGGTTGGCATACATTTCTTAAAATGGTATGTGAAGCATGGGGATATCTTTATGTACAGAATTTTCATCTTTAAAATATACCTAATAATGGATATTCGGCTAACGTTTCAAGTTAACTAAATATCTTGCCCTTTCATTCCAGCTATCAAGTAACTCTTTGATGTTGAAAATGGTGTATTTAGTTTTTGTAATCCCTGAATGTCTGGATCAACTCTTTAAACGAGCTAGGCTTATATTTTGCTAAGCTTTCCTGGTCCACATACAAAAAGTCATAGCTCACATCCGCTTGCGCTTTATTCATGTCTTCACACCATTGCCGCAGCCTTTGCATTTTTAATGGAACATCGGAGTCTTCCTGTCCTTTGGTTTCAACAATGTAGAGCTTCTTTAGGGATGTCTTGACCACAAAATCAGGGTAGTAGTTGGAAATGTCGCCATCGGCATTCACATAGTCCAGCTTGAAATGCACGGCGAGATAGTTTTTGGCATAGGCAATCACATCACTGCAATCCTCAAGAAACCGGGCAAACACCAGTTCAAAATGGCTATCCCCGACGATCTTATTAAAGATGCTTTTCTTCGGGATGAAGTAGCCTTGATCTTTGGTCATAAATGGCCGGGTATGCCTAAGTTTGATGAAGTCGCGAATTTCAGCATCCCCCTTGTCCATAATGGTCAGGGCATTGATCGCCTGTTTTAAGGTTTCGACCATCGTTTTGGTCGCTGCCAATTCAGACAGGTTCCGTAGCGTGTTGGGGTCGTCAAGATTGACGGGCTGGTCAAACAAATATTCCTGAATAAAGGTTTTGACTTTGCCGTAAAGCGCATCATAGCCACTCACCAAACGAAGGTCCTTCATGATCGTTTGGGCAAAATAGCCTATCACACTGCGGTAATCGGCAATGCCTGCCGAGTTTAGCAGGGTGGTATGTGTAATGTCTCCTGTGGTGATGTCCTTGAACACTATTTCAAGCTGTTCCTCTTCGCTGAACGACTGATAGGCTATCTTTGTATGGTTTAACGCCCCGATATCCAAATGGGTGAGGTTTTTATAGTCCCGGTAAATGCGGGGTGTCAGTAGTGGGATTTCAATATCCAAGGCTTCAATATCCTTTTGTGCATCATCCCTGTCGATTTCAATCACCAGCGGGGCTTTTGGCTTGCTCCCCTCACCCATCGCTTGGCGCTCCAAAACCACGCCTTCGGCCTTTATGGACTCGACAAAATCCATAAACGCATCGGTGCCAATCACACTGACATATTCCGTCACAGCGCTGGAATACATTTTTCGCAAGCCACGGCCCAAAGTTTGTTCCGGCAGGATATTGCTTAACGCAACATAAGCCCGCAGCCCCACGATGGTCGTCACATTGCGCACATCCCACCCTTCTTTCAACATCAACACGGAGACGATGACTTTATAGGGGCTGTCTAGCCTGTCAATCTCATTGGCAAGCCTGCGCAAGCGTTCCAATTCTTCTTTGGCCTTGCCCGAGGATGCTTCGGAAATTTCGCCGTTGTTCTTGGTATGGATGACCAGCACCTTGTCTTGCAAATCCTGATAGGTGCCTTCCAAATACGCTTTGACATCATCGCAATTTTTTGTGTCGTCGGTCATGATGAACAAAATGGCTTTTTTGCCCATCTTCTCATGCTCGGCATAAGCCTTGCTCCACTCGACCACGCCTAGATCAAGATAATCGGCGTATTTCTCGGTAAATTTGGCACTCTGCCGTTCTTTTAGCTTGGCTCGGCTGGCCGCATCGGGCAACACCGGGTGTTTGACGACATTTTGGTAAATAGCCTCCACCAGCGGATAATCGGCCACGGTTTGGACGAAAATCGCGCCGTTGTTATGTTTCGGGGTGGCTGTCACATCCACTTGCAGGGCAAGGCTCCGGTCTTTCTGCTTGAGCCGGTTGTGAATATCCTCAATGGACTTGAACCAAGCCAAGCGGCTGTCATGGATATGGTGGGCTTCATCGTTCAATACCGCCAGTTCGTCGATATCCCGCACAATCAAGCCCAAATCCACTTTTGAATCGATCGTTGCCCCGCTTGGCCGTTTCCCCAGGAAATAATCCATCGTGTCGTCATCATCCGGCGAGGGCGGAATATCCTCGCCCGAATAAACCCGGTGGATATTCGTCAGAAAGATATTGCCGATGGGTCGGATAATATGGACATCATCTTGCAGATGCACCGTCAGTTGAAAATCATCCCGCCAATTCTGCCCGTCGAAGCCATTGTCCGGCACCACCGGGTCGGCAAAGAAAATGTCCAGCCCTTTGAAATCCCGATAGATACGATCCAGCACAATAATATTGGGCGCAATGATGAGGAAATTCCGCGACAGTTCAGACTCCGGTTCGTAGAGTTTGTGGAAAAAGCTCCAAGCCACCACCAAACTCATGACCTTGGTTTTGCCCGCCCCCGTCGCCATTTTGATGACGAAGCGCCGCCAGGTCTCATCAAACAGGCCGGAAGACACCACCCCGGTGCAATCAAACCGCATCAGGTCGTATTTGTCCTTTACGCCCACCACATCGTATAAGTAGATGATGGTTTCCAATGCTTCCCGTTGGGCAAAGTAGTATTGAAACTCTGCCATGTTATCCCCTCTCCCGTTTGCGGCAGAGGCGCTGGGGGTGAGGGAAAGCAAATGCGGCGTTTTGAACCACCAATTCAACAAGCTTTTGCTGGTTTCCGTCGCTTTGGCATAGTTTTCATCCCGCCAGGCTTGCACTTTCTTGCGCAATTCAGGCACTAAGGGCGGCAACAGCTTTTCAAAGCTCGATGTGCGTAAGGTTTCGTCTGCCGGAAACCAGCGAAGGGCAGGGTCTAGGATGGCGTAGGGGGATTCGGGAAAGTCTTTGTGCAGTGCCATTAGGTTCTTCCAAGTTCAGTTAATTTTTCGACAAAATAACGCGCACTTGGACAATTAGGATGATTAGCCGCCCGCCTTATATCAAAGTTACAGTCCCTGATAAATTTCCTAGCAAATGCTTTTTTGCTACCTGGCCCACGTTTTCTATCCTGACCAATCTGTTTTAATCGATCCCAAGGCATACACTGCATGTTTTCCGGTTCTTTCTCCTCAAAATCCTCATCACCCGTCCATTGCCGCATGGCTTCAGTATCGGCTAGGAACCATGCTTCGATGGCTTTTTTGGCAATAATGACTAAATCAATGTGTTTATGATCACCTATTATTGCTTTACGCGCTTCAATGCATGGTGCGCATATATCAGGATCAAGGTCAGCTAATACAATTATCTTATCAGGATTCGACTGGGTAAATAGAGCATCAACATATGTTCCAATATTCCGATTACACATATTCCCATTCCCCCCAGCGTCAATAACCGGATCGACCACTTGTAGTTTAAAGCTTTCTAACCATTGCCGGAATTTTGGACTTTTCGGCAAGAACTCATCGGAGCCGCCTTCCACCACAAATCCGATTGTCACCATGGCAGGCCACCATTTAACAGATTAGAAAGCCAAGCTTCATCAAGATTTAATGGTGCTAAGTCAGCTTGCTTCAAATTACCGGAATCAGCGGATTTCATCCGCGTATGACCGTGAACTTTATTCACAAGCAATAATTCTTCCATGCGTGATTCTCTGACGACCGAAATGCTATGGGTACTTAACCAAATTGGGTTTTCTGGTAAAGCTTTCTCCCTCATCATGATTATTAGTTCTCGGATAGCCTTTGGATGCAAACCTATTTCTGGTTCTTCGATAAGGGTTAAACCAAAGCATGGTTGCCTGTTGTCAGTATCAAGCACTTCCACCAAAATACATAACGCATAGATTGTTCCATCTGAAACCATGTGCGCAGGAAATCTTCGTTCAATACCATCTTCCTTGAATAGTATCCCTGTTTTACCGTCAAGATAGTCTTGAGTCGTCTTAATGTCCTCCATCCCAGGAACAATCAGTTCCATATATTCCATAATTAAATCTCGTAAACTTTCATTGCTCTCAATTCTGGATAAAACGCTCGCTAAATTTCGACCTCTGCTATCCAAGCTGATTTTATTATGGACTGTTAAGCCTGGTTCTTTAGCATAGGATGCATTAATTCGATAGATTTTAATATTTAATATTAAAATAGCTAAGGGGTTCCCGAATGAACTTTCTGAATACATTCTTAACAAAGAATAGTCTTTAGGAATTTTTATTGAGGTTGAACTGCTATCTTCAAGAGATATGGAAAATGATTGCCCCTGTTCCCTATTTAATAAGCTATTATCGTTTTCAAAAAGACACTCCTCAAGTGATGGTGAACGCTCAATATCATGAATAGTCAGGCTATATCTATATATACTCGTCTTCTGCACTGCGTCGGTTAAATTTGCTGGCAATTCGCATACGATTTCAAAGCCAAAATTCCAATTTGTGCCTTCTCCTTTTTGTATAGGACGAATATTGTCGATTCCACCTTGTAAATTTAGCGCATTTTCTAAACCAGTTGATATAAATGCTTTAACAAAATCTAAAGCATCAAAAAAATTGCTTTTGCCAGAACCATTCGCCCCAGCAAATACCGAAAATGGGGTTAATCCTTTAATCTCCAATGAGTCTACGCTTTTAAAGTTGGTAATTTTTAGAGAATGAATAGTTTTGTCACTCATATCCTAACCTCAATAATCGTCATCGTGTCATTGCCGAAAATATCCACCACTTTGACCGCAATTTTCCGCCGTCCGGGTAGCACTTCCTGATAAACGCTTTTCAGTTCCAGTGTGCGGTCTTTCTTGGTGCGGAAGGATTGCCACTCGTTTTCAAAGATATAATCGCCGGTCCAGATTTCTTCAAATCCCTCTGCCCCCCCTGTTTCAAAGGGGGGTTGGGGGGGATTTAAAGGCACACGGATAATCTCGCGCTTGTTCTCAAAATCAAAATCCACCGACCAGTAATCAATCCAATCGGTCCAATGCTGGGTTAGTACCTCGCGGCTAATGATGCCATTCTTATCTTTGCTGACCTTGACGATTTGGCCCTTCTCGACGACGATCTTGCTTTGCTTGTCTTTCAGATTGGCTTCCGCCGCCGCGATGGAGTCTTGTGAATAAAACACCGAAAAGTCGGTCAATTCTAGTGCTATGGCGGGTGAGACGCCCGCCTTCCCGGTGCGGATATGGGGTTTCACCTCAATGTAGGACACGTCATGAAACACCACTTGATTCTTTTCAACCGCCCGCTTGTCGAACACGTCGGCGGGGATGTATTTTGGGGCAATGTCGATGCCTTTGGACTTGGCCTCGTCCAATACATTCGGGAACAAGCCCATTTCAAACTCAAAGCCCAAAATATCGACGCAGGTGATATGCTTCTTGCGGCATTCCAAGATGATTTCCTCGACAAACAGCCGCGTGATGGGCAGATTGACCGGCCCGACCGCCACCAAGCGACCGGCCTTCTTGCCGTGGAAGCTGTGGAAGCCGGTGGTTTTTTCGGCCCGGTAGGCCCGCAAAATCAAGTCTAGGAAAGCCGTTTCTTTTTCTTCCAATTGCTTTTGCTTGTCGGCTTCCCGCAAGTTGGGGTTCACGCCGATGTAATGCTGGCGTTCATATTTGCCCAGGTTCAAGATTTCAAACGCCCGGTAGTTCTTGTCTTCGGCCTTCAGTTGCCGTTGCACACCAATCAGCCGCTTGCGGGTAGTATGGATGGCGAATTTGCCTAGGTCGGTGGTGATCCACTTGCGGCCTAGTTTCTCGGCCACCGCCGCCGTGGTGCCGGAACCGCAGAAAAAATCGGCCACTAAGTCGCCTTCGTTAGACGAGGCTTTGATGATGCGTTCAAGCAGGGCTTCGGGTTTTTGGGTGGAATAACCTGTTGCTTGAAATGCTTGTGAGTTTACTGCCGAAATATCCATCCATAGTGTATCAATTAAAACACCTTCAATTTCATCAAGGTATATTTTGTAGCGAAACTTGCCGCCGGAAGTGACAATTAGTCGATTTTCTAATTTAAGCTTTTCAAACGTCGCTTGCGAATAAGTCGCTAACTCAGCATCTTTATAGTGACCACGTTCATCTTTCTGCTTAAAGCGCTTTTCAATTTCTTCTTCTGGATATTCTCCATATATTTTATTGAATGTGAATTTTGTTGATTTTGTATAGTAATATATTGTGTCATGGTCTGCGCTGTATTTATTGGCACGAGCTTTGCTGCTACTTGGAGATTGTCTTTTCCAGATAATTTCATTCTGAAAATAAGATTTTCCGAATATTTCATCCATAATGCCTCTTATATAAGAGGTTACCCGCCAATCGCAATGCACATAAATACTCCCATCTTCCGCCAATAAATCCCGCATCAACACCAGCCGCTCGTAAATCATGCTGATGAACGAATCCGCGCCCCTGCCCCAGGTGTCGCGGTAGGCGATTTCTTCTAGGATGCTAGGTTTCTTGGTGAACGTGTTAGCCTGTCCTGAGCCTGTCGAAGGGCCGATTTCGATATCCATGCTGAAATCCGCGCCCACGTCGAACGGCGGGTCGATGTAAATCAGTTTGAACCCGCCCTGGCTTTCGATCTCCTTGCGCAACGGGCCATTTTTCAGCGAGGCGAGGATAAGCTTGTTGTCACCCCAAATCAGCTTGTTGGTCCAGCCTTTCAGTTGCCGACCTCGGGCATCGGTGTCAAACAAGTCAAATTGCAGCTTGGCCGCTTTCTCGGCGCGGGGTTCATCCACCTGCTCGATGATTTGAAACGGCAGCACCACGTTGCAGACTTCGTTAGTCTTGCCGTTCCAGACCAGTTCGACTTCGCGCTTGTCGTCGAACAATAAAAAGCGGTATTTGTCCGGCAGCGGCTTTTCGGCCTCCAAAAAGCGGATGATTTCCTGTTTTTCCTGGTCCGTTAGCTTCGCCATAAATGTCCTCTATACTAATGCTAAAAAAAGCGTTGGTTCATATCGGTTAGCACCGTAGGCCGGAATAAGCCCGGTCACGGGCGTTTCCGGCATACCCCGGCAAGTGCGGCGCGGCTGACTCTGCCGGAAACGCCCGCCAAGGCGGGCTTATTACGGCCTACATTTGGCTTCTTTCGGGAAGTGCGCTCATGGTTTGCTATACCCAAGGCACTGCCCACTGCCATTAAAAGTTAAGGGTTGCGACTAGTCACCGTCGGGAGTGCAAGGCCTGCCTTGCTTGGATCCATATGCAATTGTAAACCTTTGCAAGGCAGGCCTTGCACTCCATGTGTGCTTAACTTAATGGCAGTGAGGCACTGCCCCGGTAAGCCTCGCCCGTGCCGAGCAAGCCGGCGATGAGGTTCTTCTGCACTTCCGAACTGCCGGAAAACAGCCGCCCGGCCAAGGCATCGCGCACCAGGCCAGCCATCGCACTGCCCGGTTCCAGTCCGGCTGCGCCCATAATTTGCACCGCGTCCAGGCTGGACTGCAAAAACGCCTCGGCGGCATACAGCTTGGTTTGCGCCGAAGCCAGCGTCAGCCGCTGGCCGGTGTCGCAAAGCCTGGCGCATTCTTGCAACCACAGGCCGATGGTGTCCAAACGCAGCTTCATGTCGGCGATGCGGTGGCTGATGGCTTGGTGTCGGCCGAGGTGGACCCCGCCGGAGCGTCTTTCCCGGCTGTGGCGGACAACCTCCGCCAACTGCCATTGCATGATGCCGGCGATGCCGGCAAACACGAAGGCCCGCTCGTATTCCAATGCCTTTTGGATCATCTGCGCACCCGCCCCGGCCTTGCCCAACAGGCGTCCGGCATCCAGCCGGCAGTTTTCCAATAGGACGCTGCCGGTGGCACTGCCCTGGCAAGCCTCCAAAGCCCCAGCGTGGCTGAGCCGGCAACCGCTATCCTCGCGGGAAATTAAAAAGGCCGTGATGCGCCCGTCCAGCTTGGCATAGACCACCAACCAATCCGCCAAAGGGGCATTGGTGATATAGCGTTTTTCGCCATGCAACAGGAACCCCGCGTCGGTTCGCTCGGCGCGGCTGGTCATCGCTTGCACATCGGAGCCACAGCAGGGTTCGCTGATGGCATGGCCCCCCAGCCATTGCCCGGCCAGCAGCGCAGGCAGCAAGCGTTCCCGCTGCGCCTTGTCACCGTAGAGCAGAATGGGGAACACCGCACCCCACAGATGGGCGTTCACCGCCAACACCAAGCCAGGGTCGCGGCTGGCCTCCCCCAAGCGGCGGTGGGTTTGGCATAGGGCCGAAAAGCCGTCGCCAAAGCCGCCAAAGCATTGCGGCAATGCATGGCGCAACACGCCTTGCTTGGCGACGGCGCGGAAACGGGCGAGGATTTGTGCTTCGTCCGGCGCTCCGGCATAAGGGGGCAAGCTGTCAAAATTCGGGTTTTCACTCATTGTTACAGCATTTTCAACATCAAAGAGTTATTTGATAGCTGGTAGAAAGGGTAGGACATTCAGTTAACTTGAAACGTTATATGAATATCATTTATTAGGTATATTTTAAAGATGAAAATGCTGTATCCACTATTAAAGCCTGTACTCGGCTGTAATCCAGCTTGCCGTTGGGTAGATAAGGCAGTTCCGGCAACACAAGGCAGCGGCTAGGCTGCATATAAGCGGGCAATTGACGGGCCAAGGCTTTGCGGATATCGGTAGGCGTGACCCAGGGTTCCATCACCAGGGCCAAGCCGGGGCGCTGGCCGGCGGCGGGGTCGTCGATACCAACCACGGCACAAGCCCTCACCCCCGGCATGGCATTGACGGATGCCTCGATTTCCGCAGGTTCGACCCGGTAGCCTGAACATTTAAGCATACGCCCCAAGCGGCCATGGAACCAGTATTCGCCATCGGCCAAGCTGACGCGGTCGCCAGTGGGATACCAGTTTTCGCAGACCGGGCTTTCTGCTTCCTGCTTTGTGGAAATCCCCCCTAACCCCCCTTTGGCAAAGGGGGGGACTTGCGATTGGCCTTTGAAAGCTTGCAAACAGCTCCCACTCCAATAGCCGCTTGCCAGAGTGGGTCCGCGCACCCAGAGTTCGCCGGTTTCATCATGGATGTGAAGTTCGCAAGCTGCTGCGGGCAGGCCGATGGGAATGGGCCGGTCTGGCGACAACCGCGCACGATCCACCGGCCAGTAACAGCACACATTGGTTTCGGTCGGCCCAAAGAAATTGTACAAGGCCGTCTGCGGCAGTTTGGCAGCCAAGTCCATCAGGGCGGGAGTGGGGAACACCTCACCGGCGAAGATTAAAAAACGTAAATGTTCCAATGGCGTATGCGCCAGATTGCCCTTATAGGCTAAGAAAGACAGCAGGGAGGGGACGGTATACCAGCCACTAATAGCGTGCTCTTGCAGCCAAGTGCTAAGGCGGGCCGGGGACAGGGACAGGGCTACGGGGACGAAATGCAAGCTGGCCCCGCATCCCAATACGGCGTACAGGTCGAAGGTGGACAGGTCGAAAAAGAACGGCGCGCTGCTGGCAATACGGTCGCTGCCGCACAATTCCAGCAAATCGCTGGCCCATTGGGCGAAGGCCCACACCGCGCCGTGGCTCAGAGCGACACCGCGAGCTTGGCCGGTGGAACCTGAGGTGTAGAGGATGGCGGCCAAGCAATCGCCTAGTGTATCAACTGGCGTTGGGGTAGACTCGGGGCAGGCGGCGATATCCAGCCATAGCCCGCCTTCTAGCCAAGCGGGCACGGCACCTGTTCCCAGCACAGCAAGCACCCCTGCGTCGGCGATGATGAAGGCCAGGCGGGACGGCGGATTTTTCAGGTCGAGCGGAACATAGCAAGCCCCCGCTAGCAGCACAGCGAACAATGCGATGACTGCATCTATGCCTCGGTGCAAATGAATGGCGACGGGCTGGCCGGGTTTGACGCCCATGCATTGCAGTCCTGCCGCGATGGATTGCGAACGCGCCAGCAACTCCGCGTAACGGATGCAGCGGCCATTCTCCACCAAGGCCAGCGCACCTGGCTGCTGCCCGCATTGTCGCAGAAAGGGCGCTAGCAACATCGCCTAAGCCCCGGCGCTTTCCAGCAATTCGGCATCCATCCGCTGCATGACTGCGTCCAGCCAGGTCTCGTCCACTGCCGGATGCAGATAGCTGTAGGACAGGGTGAGTCGGCCATTCAACTGTCCAGCCAACAAAGCCAGGCCAGGCGGCAGGGTCATCCAACACAGATGGGTCATGCCGGTGACGGGGACACCTAGGAAGCCTTTATTTCCCCATGACAGATCACCTATGTCGGAAAACCACAGCGAACTCAATTCGCCGCCACTGTGCTGTTTGCGCAACAGCTTGGCATAGCGGTCCGGGGACAGCCACTGGCCTAGCCACATCAGGGGCAGGTAGGCCAAGTCCAATTCTTCCCGTAGGGTCTTCCGATGCTGCGCCAGCAAATGCCCGAATAAACCTTTCCGCTCCCGCGTCTGGGTACGGGCGGCGCGGGCGAACAGGCAGCCCACATGGTTGCCAAACACCGGGGTGGGGGCATTCTGGCGACGCAGGTTGAAAGCGTAGGGAATGCAATAGCCCGCCTTGGCAGCGGGTGGCCCCACCTGTTCCATGGCCCGCATGAAGCAGCCCAGGTAATACAGGGTCCGTCCGGCCAGCCCGGTATAGTGCTGGGCTAGGCGGGCGATCCGCCGGGATTCTTCCTCACCGAATCGCCGCACCTTGAGGCGGAGAACTTGCGGACCCTGCTCTGCCAGCGTGGGCAGGCAGCTATCCAGGCTATTGGCCTCGCTATTGTGCCGCTTGGCTTTGATGAACAGATGGAGCTTTTTCCAAAAATTCCATTGGGCTAGTTTGGCCTCAATCAAAGGCGGCGATTCCTTAAAGCCTTCTGGATGGTCAGATGCGATGAAATCCAGCAATATCTTTGCGCCACGGGCATCTAGCAACGGATGGTTCCAGATTAGCAGCAAAGTTCCGCCAGTATCACAGGCAATCCAGTGTAGGGTCAACGGCAAGGATTCTTGACGGTTGACGATTGCCAGCAAGATGCGCTGGGTTTCACCTTCCGCCTCCTCGCCTTGGCGGCAATGATGACACTCCAGCACGATGCGGCGACCCGTAGCCACCCAGGCAAAGCGTTTGCCTTGGCGCTCAATACGGGCCGATGCACGGGGGAAACGTTCCACTATAAGGTCCATCCGCTGTTGCAACTGATTCAGGTCAGGTGCGGCGGCTAATTCCAAGGCGAACCCGCAATACCCGCCCGGCATGCCAGCCTTGCGGATTTCCTGGTCGAGCACGAAGGTGAAATAGTCGGCAGGGTTAAAAAGGAGAGGGAACGTTTCTTTCATTGGGCCTGGCCAGCCTGCCGTATCCATCTTTCCAGCGCGTCCAAGCTGTGGACATTGTCCGGTTCGATTTCCGTATCCGGCAAGATTACGCCGAATTCCTTCTCGGCGAACATGATAAGGCGCATAATGCCCATGCTGTCCAGGCCCGCCTCCAATAGGTCATCGCCATTGCCGAAAGATGCCGGGTCCTCATGGTAAATGACTTCAGCGAAGATGAATTTTTTTAGTTTTTCTTTCATGGGATTGCAGCGTTTTTAATATCGAAGAGTTACTTGTTACAGCATTTTCATCTTAAAAATATACCTAAAACAGACATTCCTTTAACCCTTCAGGTTAACCGAATAACCTGCGCTTACATACCAACTATCAAGTAACTCTTTGATGTTGAAAATGCTGTGACATGGATTTCAAATGGAAAAAGGCCTGAAGGCAAAACCCCAGCGCGGGACTTTGCGGCAATAGGCTTCATAAGACACGCCGAACCGGGAGCCGAGGGCGGGTTCCTCGTACAACACGACAAAGACATGGAAGGCTAGGGCGACCGAGGCCGCGTAAATCGAAAGGCTACGGACGGCGAACAGCAAACACTCGGCCAGCAGGATCAGGAGTATGCCTTGGTACATGGGGTTGCGCGTCCGGCGATAGAGTCCGGCCACGACCAGCTTCTTCGGCGGGTCGATGGGGGCGGGAGTGCCCAAGCCTTCGACGGCGAAGTCCCAAGCACAACGGAGGTAAATGGCCACACCGAACAGGATGCATACACTGGCAGGAAAGACCAAGGACAGGTCTGCCGGTTCCAGGTTGCCGCCTGAGCGGGAAAGTAGCGTGTAGGGAGCATACAGTGTCACCGCGCCGGGAACGAACACAGTGAAAAGCATGACCTTAAAAGCTAGGAAAAATCGCACGTATTTGCCTGTTGGGATTTAGAAGGGCGGACAGCCTGGATTCTTTGCAATTTTGGCATTCCCCGCGCTCTAATCCAAGTGTTTTTGTACCTTGTGGGAATCTTGTGTAAAATCTTACATTTGATAAAGGAATTTAAGCAACCATGTCAGATGACTTGATTAGTCAATTGAAAACCATGCTTATCGAGGGTTTGCGCCTAGAAGACATAATGCCTGACGATCTTTCCCCGGACGCGGCATTGTTCAGTGGTGGACTGGGCTTGGACTCCATCGACGCACTGGAAATAGGCGTTATGCTGGACCGCCAATACGGCATTAAAATCACTTCCGGCGATGAGCGCAATAACCAAATTTTTGTATCCCTGCGGTCGCTGTCGGAGTTTGTCGCAGCCAATCGTACGCGTTAGCAATGGGCAAACTAATTAAGGCGACCGGCATCGCTGTTCTTTTCATAGCCTATCCATTTATCAGTGCTTACCTGGTCGGGCAAGGCTTTTCCAGTTTGGAATTGGTGTTATTTGCCGCGTTGACCCTATGGCGGGGACTCAAGTTGGATGTGTTGGCCCTGCGTGTCGGTTCCATCCTGCTGGCCGCCCTGTTACTGGCGGGGGCGTATTTCGCCAACAGCTATTTCGTCTGGCTGATTCCCTCGTTTGTCTATTTGTGGTTGACGGCACTGTTCGGGCATACCCTGTGGTCGCCGCCTTCCTTGTGCGAACGCCTTGTGCGTTTGCAATACCCTGAATTCGTGCCGGGCATCGCAGAGTATTTGCGTGAAGTGACTTGGGCGTGGACGCTATTTTTCGCGGTGAATGTGCTGATCTGCGCCTTGCTTCCAGCCCTTGCAGGACAAACAGCATGGGCATTCTATACTGGCGTGCTGGTCTATGTCTTGATGGGCTTGCTGGCGGTGGGTGAATGGTTCTACCGCCATCGGCGTTTCCCGGATTTGGATATACCCCCCGCAATGGAGACCATCAAATATATGGCGCGACACGGCCACAAGGCATTCAAGGGGATTTCGCCATGAAGCTGGTCTTGTGTTTGCTGTTGGCGTTGCTGCCTATGGCGGGGCTGGCCGAGGAAGCCAGTCTGGCGGATTTGTTCGTCCGCATCCGGCAAAGCGGTTTTGCCGAATTCCGTTACGAGGAAACCCGCAAGCTGGAATTGGCCTCATCCCCTTGGCAAGCACAGGGCTATATGCTGTCCGCTGCGGACGGTCGTCTAATCAAGCTGCAATTGCAACCCAAGCGGATCATCATGGCCATCGCCGGGGAGCGCATGTATTACTGGGATCCCGAGCAGAAGCAGCGCCACGCAGCGCCTTTGGGACAAGCCGGCCTGGCGGCAGGGCAGATAACGGTGTTCCGCTCCATCTTGCAAGGCCATGCCGAGGAATTGCAGCCGACCTATGACTTTGCCGGCGAAAAACACGGCAAGCATTGGGTTTTGCGGGTGACACCCAAGCCGGGGCAAAGCGATGAGGATGCCCCCTCCATCGAAATATCAGGGGATGAAGACGGGCGCAAACAGCAGGTTTTGATCCGCCAAGCGGACGGCGAATCCACCGAATACCGCTTCATGAAAACTTCCGCAGGCCCGGAACTGGAATATTCCATCCGGCGCTTGTTGCTGGAAGCCACAGGAGATTGACGGATGTCTTTCGTCTGGAGAAAGCGCTGGTTTTTACTGTTGTTCCCCTTGCTGCTGGCGGCGACTACTTGGCAAATCCGCGTCGAGACCGACCTCAACGCTTTTTTTACCGCCACCGACAGCGAGGATGCAAAACTTCTGTCCGGCTTACTGCAATCGGGCGAGTTGTCGCGGCGCTATCTGTTGCTGGTTGAGAAGAAGGAAGGCGCGAAATCCGGGCCGGGTGGAGAGGTTTCTGCATTGCCGTCCACCCCCCCGCACAGGACGATTTCCATTGACGAGTTCAGTGCCAAGCTCGTCCGCCAGTTGGCAGGGCTGGCCGATGTGGAACGGGTGTGGTCTGCCAACGAACCGCCCCGCAACTGGATCAATGCCATCCGTTTTTATGCCCCCCACCATGCCCATCTGTTCAGCCTGAACCCGCAGGAGGACGGGCGCGGACTGTTCGACCCGGCAGGTTTGGCCAGCCGGGCCGATACTCTCAAACAGGCGCTGCTCTCGCCCCAAGGCAGTTTTGTCAAATCCATCGCCAAGCAAGACCCTTTGCTGCTATCCCTGAACGGCTTCAAGGACTTGCAAGGCCAGTTCGAGCGTCAAGCCAAGTTGAATGCGGATGGTGGTGCGTTGATCTTGCAAAGCCATCCGGCCGCCTTGGATTCGGATGCGCATGCGCACCTGCAAGCCGCCATCCGCGCAAGCTTCGATGCCCTGAACGGGGCCAACGGGAGCGCGTTCCGGTTGTCCATGGCTGGGGTGCCGGTTTTCAGCGTGGCGGCCCATAGCGAGATTGGCCGGGATGTCACCTTGGTTTCGGTGGTATCCAGTGTGGCCGTGGCCTTGGTGTTTTTGCTCCTGTTCCATTCTTTCTCCGCCCTGCACTGGGTCATGATGGTCCAAGCAGCCTCCTTTGTCGTCGGAACCTTGGCGACCGCCTTGGCTTTCGGCCATGTCCACAGCCTGACCCTGGCCTTGGGGGCAAGCTTGATTGGCATCTGCACCGATTATCCCATCCATGTCATGGTGCATTGCGCCAAACACCGCCATTCCCCCTTGGATGCCGCACGGCTGCTATGGCCCAGCTTGGTGATGGGGGGCTTGACCACCGTCATCGGCTACGCCGCCTTGGGCATGACGGGATTTCCAGGCTTCGAGCAAATCGCCGTATTCGCCCTGGCCAGCATCGCTGCGTCCTTGGGGCTGACCCGCTGGGTGCTGCCCGCCTTGCTCGCCCACGCCTCCCTGCACACCGCCCATTTGCCCGGCATCGCCGCCTGGGTGGATTTCTGCGGCCGCCACAGAACGGGGTTGTTGGGCCTGTTCGCAGTCAGCGTGATACTGGCCGGACTTTCCTTGCCGCAACTGCGCTGGATGGACGATATGCAGAAGCTGGCGGTGGACATGGATATGTTGAAGCGTCAGGATGAGGCCGTCCGCACCCATTTCTCCAGCATCGAACCAGGACGTTTCGTATTGATTCAGGCCGCTGATTGGCAAACTGCCTTGCGCCGTTCCGAAGCCGCTGAGCGACGGCTGAAGAGCCTGAAGCAGGCGGGTGTCCTCAGTGAATACCACGGGCTGTTTCCTTGGCTGGCATCCCAAGACTTGCAGGCCGAAAACGCGAGAATCTATGCCCAAGCGCTGACCCCGCAATTCCAGGAGGCCTGGCGGGTGGCTTTGACCAAGGCAGGGCTATCGGTGGACAGGCTTGGGCTGCTCCCCCCGCCTGCTGCGGAGCCGCTGGACCCTGGATCCGTGCTTGCCACGCCCGTGCGCCAAATCCTGTCCGGTCAAGTGATTGATGGTCAAAACGGTGTGGCCTTGTCTCTCTGGCTGGGCGAACACAATCCCGACAAGCTAATCGAGGGTTTGACAGGCTTGGAGGGAACCCGCTACTTCAGCCAGAAAGACCAGTTGGATCACTTGGCCGGACAATACCGGGACAGGTCTTTGGTCATGCTGGCCATCGGCATCGCCGTCATGGGGCTGTTCATTTGGCTGCAACAACGCGACCTACGCAAAGTCCTGCTGACCTTGCTGCCCTCCGTCGCCTCCGTGTTGTTCATCTTCGCCACTTGGGCGCTGATGGGGGAGGAAGTCAGCTTCCTGCATGTGGTCGGCCTATTGCTGTCGGTATCCCTGTGCGTGGATTATGGTATATTTTTCATGGATAATCGCGGGCAGGACACCGATATCACCTACCACGCCATCGCCGCGTCCACGCTGACCACCCTGGCCTCTTTCGGGGCCTTGGGACTGGGCAAGACCCCGACTTTGCCGATCTTGGCGGTTTCCGTCAGCCTTGGGGTTACTATAGGATTCATGCTATGTCCGCTACTGATTAAGACGGGCGGCAATGGTCCAGCCTCTTCAGTTTGATAGTCAATATGAACTACCAACGCATTAGTCCCTTTCCAAACCCACAGGCCTTTGAATTCCCTGAACTCCGGGCACTAGCATCGGTATGGCATGAAAAAAAGTCCGCATTGGAAAACAATGGTGCTTACAAGGAGTTCATTAAAAAATTACAACGCGAATGGGCGATTGAAACAGGCATCATAGAACGTCTATATACTTGGGACCGTGGGGTTACAGAAGTTTTGATCGAGCAAGGAATTGAGTCTTCGATAATTTCACATCGAGGTGGAGTATCTCAAAAGGATGCCGAGCATATTCAAGCCATAATCAATGATCATCTTAATATAGTCGAAGGACTATTCAGTTACATTAAGGGAGAAGAGCCTTTATCAGAATATTTTATTCGTGGTCTTCAAGCCCAGTTTACCACCCATCAAGAGTATACCGAGGCACTGACAGAAACCGGGCATATGGTTCAGATATCCCTTCGTAAGGATGAGTATAAGAGTTTGCCAAACAATCCACGCAGGCCCGACGGCGATGCTCATGCTTACTGCCCACCAGAACTCACCAAAGAAGAAATGGAGAATCTGATTCGCTTGTATCGGGAGGCCGAAAGTAGCCATGCGCCTGAGGTCCGAGCGGCATGGTTGCACCACAGATTTACCCAGATACACCCTTTCCAAGATGGGAATGGACGCGTAGCCCGTGCTCTTGCTTCGCTGGTATTTTTGCGTGAAGGATTGTTTCCTTTGGTGGTTCGGGATTCCGATAGGCAAAAGTACATCGGGGCACTTGAGTCCGCTGATGTCGGCGATCTGCTGCCTTTAGTCTCTTTCTTCGCGCGTCGGCAGAGAGACGCAATCCTCAAGGCACTTGGATTGGAGCAACAAGTTCAGCAAAGCCGATATGCGGATGAGATTATTAGCTCTGCGCTAGACTTGCTAAAAGCTAGATTCAGCCAAGAAAAACAGACTGTTTCCGTTGTCTACGAACATGCAGAAAAACTGTTTGCGATGGTTTCTGTCCGGTTCGAAAGCCTAGCCGTAAGCCTGGATAATCAACTGCGCTCAGTAACCCCCCCTCAGCAACGGCCGTATCGCGCTCGTACGAATTCGGCCAACAACAAATCACCGCACAGGCATTATTTTCAAAGGCAAATTATTGAAATAGCCGAACGGTTTGGCTATTACGCTAACTTAGAGCGACACAGGTCATGGGTGCGTATAACACTTACCACCGATCAAGAGTTTGACTATGTTGTCAGTTTCCATGGCTATGCGCCAGGCGATACCGGCATCCTAGCAGCCTCCGCATTCACCTATATCAAGGCGGTGCGTGAAGAAGGCGGCAATGAACCGGTTACCTTACACCCTGCCACTACGGACATATTTCAATTTAACTATGCCGAGTCTTATGAAAGCACTGCAAAACGATTCGATGAATGGCTAGAAAGTTCAATTGCAATTGCTTTGGCAGAGTGGAGGAAGTCACTTCAAAGCTAAAAGTGGCCCGTCTAAATGTCCAATTGACTGAACTTGAAATAACTATGCCAACTTGTCCCCCCATCCCCCCCGTAGCCATTACGGCCTACCAGTGCGTCAGTGCCGCCGGGGACGATGTGGAAGCTTTGTTGCAAAGCCTCATCGCCAACCAAAGCTGTCTGAAGCCGCTGCGCTTGTTCGATATCCCTTTCGAGACCGTGGTGGGTGAAGTCGCCTCGTCTTTACCGGATATACGCACTAGCCTTAAGGCGTATGACTGCCGCAATGCGCGGCTGGCCCTCAAGGCGCTAGAAACGGGTAATTTCCGTGCCGATGTGGAATATGCAATGGCGAGGTATGGGGTCGGACGGGTGGGTCTGGTGTTGGGCACCAGCACTTCAGGCATATACAATACCGAGAATGCCTATGCCCACTTGCTGCGCGATAGGTCCATGCCGGGCAATTTCCATTTCCAGCAAACTCAGACCGCCCAGGCCACCGCAGAATTTCTCCAACTGGAACTTGGATTGCGTGGCCCTTGGTACGGCATTTCCACCGCATGCTCCTCCAGCGCCAAGGCCTTGGGGGCGGCGCAGCGCTTGCTTGCGGCCGATATGTGCGATGCGGTCTTGGTCGCCGGGGTGGACAGCCTGTGCCGGTTGACCTTGCACGGATTCCATAGCCTGCAATTGGTTTCGCCGATGGCATGCCGCCCCATGGATATCGACCGCCAGGGCATCAGCATCGGCGAAGGGGCCGCCTTGTTGTTGTTGGAGCGCCTAAGCCAAGACAACGCCAAGCATCCGCGCCTGCTGGCCGTGGGCGAGTCCTCCGATGCCTACCACATGAGTGCTCCGCACCCGGAAGGCGCGGGGGCGGTCTCGTCCATGGACATGGCCTTGCGTCTGGCGGGCAGGGCGGTGGATGAGGTCGATTATATCAATCTGCATGCCACTGCCAGCACACTCAACGACCAGGCCGAGGCCAAGGCGGTGGCCAGACTGTTCCCCAACCCTCCCCCGTGCAGCGGAGTGAAGGGCTTGCTCGGCCATACCTTAGGCGCAGTCGGGGCGGTGGAGTCCGTCATCAGCCTGCTGGCTTTGCAACGCGGGTTTCTGCCGGGCACCTGCGGCTTGCAGCACCCCGATCCGCAATGTTACTGCCCGGTCATAAGCGCGCCACGCCTAGACTTGCACCCCAGGCTGGTGTTGAGCAATGCCTTCGGCTTCGGCGGTAACAACGCCAGCGTCTTGCTGGAGGCGGCCTGATGGAATGGATGAGTTTGCTTGGCTTCGGTGCCTGCGTACCCGACCCTAGCTTCAGAGCGGGACTCCCGTTCCCCGCCTTTGATATCAACCGTGACGCAATCCCGCCCCTGTTGCGCCGCCGCACTAGCCAGGCGACGCAAATAGCCTTCAGCGCCGCCACGGTGGCCTGTAGCCAAGCCTGCCGCCGGCCTGCCGCGCTGCCTTCGATATTCGCCAGCGTGGTCGGTGAAATCCAAACCACCGACTTGCTGTGCATTGAATTAGCCAAGCCAGAGGGTCTGATTTCCCCCAGTTCTTTCCACAATTCCGTCCAGAACACGGCATCCGGCTATTGGAGCATCGCCCAGCAATGCATCCATCCTGCGAGCGCCTTGGCGGCGGGCTGCGACACTTTTGCGATGGCTTTGCTGGAAGCGTGGTGTCAATTGGCTTGCCAGGGGAGTGAATTGCTCTTAGTCTGCTATGATGAAACTTGGCCGGAATACCTAGCCCCAGGCAGGGGCGAACCGGCTTTCGCCAGTGCCCTAGTGCTGGCAGCCGGGGTTGTGGAAGACAGCTTATTACACATTGGACGGCCCCATCGCGGGTGCAAATCAGAGGGTTTCCAGCCAGTGTTAGCATCGCTGGCCGCCAAAATGCCTGTTTTGGGGGCCATGCCCCTGCTCAGCTTGGCTACGACAGGCGGGGACGGGCAAAATGTACCTATCTCACCTGCCGCATCCGGCTGGCAGGTCAAGGTCAGCACTTGTGTATAGCGATAAACGATCCCGCCTGTGTAATGAGGGGTGCGATTAAAAGTGATGCTGGAGTGCAAGGCCTGCCTTGCGGGGCATCTAAAGGCAAGGCAGGCCTTGCACTCCCGGTATAAATTCAAAGACTGCCCGGTTCGTCTGCATCACTTTTAATCGCACCCGTGAATGAGAAAACCCTATTTTTTTGGGGCAAGATTTGCTAGTCTTTTAATCTTGAAAATTCTGTTCATCCCGTCTACCGTTCATCGCCGGGGATGAAACCTACCCTCAACCCGAACCACTGTTGAAAAATTCCGAACTCAACATCAAGGACTCTATCTATGAACAATTATAAACTTTTGGCAATTTTAGTGGCCCTCATGCTAGTCGCAGGCTGCGCATCGACGAATAAAAACTCAGGCACTTCCAGCGCATCTTCAGGTTCGGGCATTCAGGGAAACATTCCAGCATCGAATCCATTTTCGAGGATACAGATTGGCATGTCACAGAAGCAGGTACATGATATATTGGGTCAGCCCACCGATAGCGCTAACTACACAACTGGTAAAATGTTTATTCCGTTTTACTTTGGCAATGATACGATGCGCTTTGAAGACCTATATAAAGGCATGGGTAAAATCACTTACACGGGAGCCGGTATTGGCGGTGTTAATTTACACGTCTATAGTGTCATTTACGATCCGACTGAAGATGGCTATGCGGATAAGAAATAGTTGATAGGCCAACGGCAATGATGGATTCTGCGGGAAACAATTTTGCTTATGATGTGGTCGTCGTCGGCGGTGGGCCGGCGGGTTCCACGGCTGCGACTTTGCTGGCACAGCACGGGCGCAAAGTCCTGCTGCTGGAGCGCGACAAGCATCCGCGCTTCCACATCGGGGAATCCATGCTACCTTTCAGCGAACCCGTGGTGCAACGGCTGGGGATTGATTGGAGCGCGGGCAACCAGTTCAAGAGCGGGGCGGTTTTCATCGACGAAAACAGCGGCCAGCGCATGTATTTCCCGTTGAGCATTTACCGCAAGACTTATCAGTTGGAACGCGGGCCGTTCGACCAAGTGCTGTTTCAAAACGCCTCAGCCCAAGGTGCGGAAACCCATGAGGAAGAGAAGGTCTTGGAAGTTTCCTGCCAGCCGGAGGGGGTGGATATCACCACCGACAAAGGCAGTTACCGTAGCCGCTATCTGGTGGATGCCACGGGCCGCAGTGCGCTGATGGGCAGGAAAGGAAAATCCATTGAGCGCATCGAAAACCTAGGCAAATTTGCCGTATACAGCCATTTCGAGAAAATTCCGCCTAGCCCGGAGGCCGACGAACTGTTCGACTGCGGCAGCATCTATGTGCCGGTTGTGGATATCGGTTGGCTCTGGATCATCCCGCTGTCCGGGCGGCGGCTGAGTGTGGGCCTGGTGGTGCAGAAAGAACGCCCCAAGGACTGCGATGTGGAGGAATTGTTGCACCGCTATCTGGCGGCTTCGCCGATTGCCCGTACTTTGTTGGAAGGCGCGGAGCAATTCGCGCCGGTCCGCGTTGAGGCGGATTTCAGCTATATCAACCAAAGCCGCCACGGTCAGCGCTACGCCTGCTGTGGCGATGCAGCGGGCTTCCTCGACCCGGTCTTTTCCTCGGGGGTCTTCTTGGCCTTCACCAGCGCCGCCCGCGTCGCTGACCGGGTTCACCAAGCACTTGCGGAAGGACGCGAAGCCGACCCCACGCTCCACGCCGACGATGACGAGGATTACCTGTTAGGCTTCAATACCATGCGCTTGTTCGTGGAGCGGTTCTACCAATCCAACATGGTGCATAACTTGTTTTTTGAGGCTGACCGGCATCCGGATTTGAAGGGCCAGATCGCGAGGCTCCTGTCGGGCGATTTGTGGGCCGACGACAACACCTTGCAGAAAAACCTGCTGGCCGGTCGGCGGATGGCAGGTTAATGTCCTGAATAAAGCATTGCTCACCCAAATCGGCCTGATGCTGTCCATCGCCTGGGGCATGGGGTATCTGGCCAGACGCTTTGGCCAACCCGCCGTGCTGGGCGAGTTGTTGGGCGGCATCCTTTTAGGGCCGACACTGCTCGGGGCGTTCGCACCGCAAACCCATGCCTTGTTATTCCCGGCGGACGGGCTGGTTGCCACCAGCCTGGATGCCTTGCTCAAAGTCGGGATGCTGTTCTTCATGTTTGCGGCCGGCCTTGAAGTCAACCTCGTCCATGTCCGCCAGCACAGGCGCGCCATCGCCCTCACTAGTCTGGCGGGCGGGACGATTCCCTTTGCCCTGGGATTCGCCCTAGTGATGCTATTTCCGGGACTGCGCTGGCCGCAAGACAACCCCCACCTGTTGGCCTTGTTCATGGGCACAGCCTTGTCTATTTCCGCCTTGCCAGTGATTGCCCGGATGCTGATCGACACCCGTCTGATCGATACGAAAATCGGCGCTACGGTGATGGCCTCGGCCATGATTAACGACATGATCGGCTGGTCTCTGTTCGCGCTCATCCTGCACGGTCTCAAACCCGGACAAGCCGGCGGCAACCCTGGCAGGGGTTTCGCGACTGCCTTGTTTTTGGTGCTGGGTTTTACGGCCTTGCTCCTAATCTTGGGACGCTGGGTGTTGCAGCCCCTGCTGCACCATGCGAGATATTTCAGGGATTGGCCGGGGGGCTTGTTGACGTTTTTGGCAGCTTTGGTTGTGCTGGCGGCGGTCGGCGCGGAAAGCGCCGGCATTCACGGTATTTTCGGCGCTTTCCTAGTGGGTGTGGCTTTGGGCCAAGACCGATACCCTGGCCAGGAAAAACGCATCCATGAGATGATCCAACCCTTCGCACTCAACTTCTTCGCTCCCTTGTATTTTGTTTCCGTTGGATTGAAAACCGACTTCACCGGCCAGTTCGACGGCCCGTTGGTGTTGTGGGTGTTCCTCATCGCCTGTCTGGGCAAAATATTGGGGGCTAGCCTGGGTGCGATGCTAGGTGGAATGTCTCAATGTGAGGCACTGACTGTAGGCGTCGGACTCAACGCCCGTGGGGCAGTGGAAATCATCCTGGCCACCGTCGCGCTGGAACAGCATTTGATCGACCAGCGTATTTTCGTCGCCTTGGTTGCCATGGCCTTTGCCACCACGCTCGTCAGCGGTCCACTTTTGCAAAGTCTGGTCAGACGGTCTGGAGAACAATAGACTTTATCGGAAACCCACTGATTGACCCTGCCTTTGCTGCATTGGTGGAAGGTTTCCGATAAAGTCTAATGAAACGGGCTGGCATGTCCCTTGGGTCTTCACAGCGGCAGCATAGAAGGGCCGCTACCGGGGGGATTGGACGCCCTTGCGCTTTAGTTTGCGGCAGTCCATCCTCCACGGCATCCGGCCCCGCCAAGTTTGAAAGCCTAACGGCCACTTAACAGGCGGCTCAGCAGAAAGCCTGCCGCCACCGCAATACCCAATGATGTCACGGGGTTGTCGCGGACATAAGCACAGCAATTGTCCACCAACCGCCTCTCGGCATCTTTCAGTTGCTGTCCTTTTTCGCCCAGCGCTTCGGCAGCCTGGCCGGCGGCACTGGAGATGTTATCGACCGCCTCGTGTGCGGAGTTCAATGCTTTGTCTATGGTTTCCATTTTGATTCTCTCTCTTATTTGATCCGCATGTCATTCTTAACCGACTTCACGCCACCGACGCCGCGTGCCACTGCGGCCGCTTTGGAAATGTCGGCTTTGGAATTGACGAAGCCGCTCAATTGGACAACGCCCTTGAAGGTCTCGACGTTGACATCGGCGGAACTCAAGCCGGGTTCATTCAATATGGCCGCCTTGACCTTGCTGGTGATGACGCTGTCGTCAACATATTCGCCCGTCCCCTCGTGTTTCTGCGTCGATGCGCAACCGGCGGCTGCCAGTAGGGTCAGCGCTAAAAAAAATGCGGTAACAAATTTGCTCAGGTGTTTCATGACTAAACCTCCAATTAACTGCTTACGCTGGCTTCACCAGTCGATGAGATATCTTCAGCATGGGCCTGCTCGAAGATTTCTTTCACCTTGGAACAAGCTTCGGCGCTTTCCGTATGCACGGAAATCAAAGCCCTTCCGCCTTTAATCTTTCCTTCATATTGCTTGGCCTCGTATTCAGGAATGCCTAGGCCGACCAGCGCTCCGGTCAGGCCACCGGTGGCGGCACCCACTGCCGCCCCGCCCAGGGCACCCATGATAGGTCCGGCGGCGATTAACGGGCCGACACCGGGAATGGCCAAACTGCCGATGCCAGCCAGCAAGCCCAACACAGCACCTAAACCGAGTCCTGCGGCTCCCCCGATGGCTGCGCCTTCGGGTGCCTTAGTGTGCTTTTCATGGGCGAAATCCTTAGTACCCGACTTATCCGACAATAGGGCGGAAATATCATCATTCGCGAAGCCCGCAAATTTCAAACTGTTGACGATATGCTCGGCTTGGTCGATATTTTGGGCGATACAAAAAACTGCTTTGTTCATAGTTTTTCTCCGTTGAGCCGATTAAGGCGTTTTGGTTTCGAGTTGGTTGTCAACCTGCTTCACTCCCCGTGTTTTTTGGGCAATGCTTTGCAGTTTGGCTTTTTCCGCAGGATTTTCGACGGGGCCGCGCAGTGTCACCACGCCATTACGGGTGATGATCTTGGCGTTTTGCGCGTCGAGTGACAGCGATTTGTTTCTGACGACCGTTCGGCGGATGGCTGCGGTGAGATTGATATCGCCGCGAGTTTCCTTTTGGTCTTCGGGCGTAAGGGTGGCACTGCCACTGTCGCGGGCATTCCGCCCGGTGTTTTCAAGTTGTGGATGGACGGGGGCCTGTGTCGTGCCTTCGGCGCGGATTGCGCCGGTTGCCAGCATTAGACCCGCAGCCAAAATGAAAGTGAATAGCCCTGTTAGATACGGCAGGGTGGAATCCGTGGGGTTGACGTTTCCCTGATACACTTTAATAGCCGTATCCTCGGTAATGTTTACTTCGCCTGAGCTTAGCATGGTGATCTCCCTTATTTTCAGTACATAAGATAAATAAAATCCAGCACAATTGCTGGAATCAGATTACCCATAAAATCAAACCTGGTCGGTGCGATGCCGCACATAATATGAAAAAGCCGACCTAGGCCATCGTACAGTCCAATTGTGGGCGGGAGGCACTGGTACGCACGGATAAAAAAGGCAAATTCTGTAATGTCTTTTTTTGCCCGGCAAAATGGCATGGCGCACATGTAGAACATGCAAGCCCGGTGGCCTTGGCATCCAGTCAACCCAGTATCCGCGCGTAGGTTTCCCTCCCGGCCCGGTAACATCCGCAGGATGCGGTTTCCAGTCCGGCGCGGTCAAGCACCGTGATGTTGCCCCGGTGGTAGCGGATGAGATTTTGCCGCTGTAGCGAATTTGCCGCCTTGGTGATGCCGACGCGCCGCACCCCCAGCATAAATGCCATGAAGATGTGCGTGACGTGGAAGGTATCGGAGTGCGCCCGGTCTTGTGTCATCAACAGCCAGCGTGCAAGGCGCGCCTCCACTACATGGAAGCGGTTGCAGGCGGCCGTTTGCGCGAGTTGGCTCATCGACACATAGAGGTAGCGCTGCAACTCCCGCTGCAGCGCGGGGCTTTGCTTGAGTTCGCGGAGAAACGCCGCCGTCTCGATCCGCAACGCCGGCCCCGCCCCCTGCACCAGCGCATGGAATGGCGCGACATCGACTCCCAGGATGAGGGTGATGCCGAGCATGCCTTCACTGCCGACCATCCCCATTTCCAAATTGTCGCTGCCGTCTGTGGGTGTCACTAGGGAAACGAAGCCCCCGGTCGGGAAATAAACATGCGGAATGGGTTCCCCGGCGCGGTACAGCGTCTCGGCAATCACCAGCTCGAAGGTTTCGCAATGGGCGAGCAATTGTTCGCGGTCCTTGCTTGGCAAGGCATCCAGCAAACGGTTGCCGAGGGGGATGGACAGAGTGTGCGGCACGGAGTTCTCCTGCGATGTTTGGGGGGCAACCCACAGGCGGCAGAAGGACTCAAAGTCAGCCCCGAGCCGGAGTTTGCCAGGCGGGGAGGCCCGCTAGCAAAGCCAGATTAGCGCAAAAGCGATTTTCACTCTGTGCGTTGTCACACATTCGCCGTTTGCAAGCTCAATGGGCCATTTTGGGTAAGGCGGGGAGCAGGCGGTCGAATTCCGTTTTGACCACCTGGTAGCACTCGCAGACCCGCTTTTCCAGCCCCGGCCGGTCCAGCACCCTGATGTGGCCTCGGCGGTATTCGATCAAACCCGCCTGCTGCAATTTCCCGGCGGCCTCGGTAACGCCTTCGCGGCGCACACCAAGCATATTGGCGATCAATTCCTGGGTCATGACCAACTCGTCCGAGTCGAGCCGGTCGATGCTCAGCAGCAGCCAGCGGCAGAGTTGCTGGTCTACCGTATGGTGCCGGTTGCAGACTGCCGTCTGCGCCATCTGGGTAATCAGCGCCTGGGTGTAACGCAGCAACAAACGCATCAGCGCCCCGTAAAGCACGAATTCCTGCTGCATCGCCGCCGCCCGCAAGCGATAGGCATGGCCCTCGCTCTGCACGACGGCCCGGTTCGGCATAGTTCCGCCGCCCATGAACAGGGCGATGCCGACTATCCCCTCGTTGCCGACCACGGCAATTTCCGCCGATGCGCCATTCTCCATCACATACAGCAGCGATATGATGCACGTCGCGGGGAAGTAGACGTAGTTCAATTTGCCCCCGGACTCGTAAAGTACCTCGCCCAGCGGCATCGGGACGAGTTCCAGGCGGGGGAGTAGGCGCTCGTATTCGGCTGCGGGCAGAGCGCTGAGCAGATGGTTTTGCTGCGGGCTATGTAGGGTGTTCATATGCAATACACCGTTTTTAATATCGAATGGTTGCTTGTTACGGCGTTTTTAATATCAAAGAGTTACTTTTAGGTTGTATCATTTTTCAAGGCACATACACATAAGAGGGTTTGATTGAACATCCTTGCTATAATTTCCCTTTGTTAACTGATGTTACGCATGGAGTGGCAAAGCCTGCTTTGCCTGTCAAGGCAGGCCTTGACACTCCAAAACGAATCGCCTCAGGTCAGCAATCCTTTGCCGATAACAGCGCAGGGGCCTTTGCGTAACATCAGTTTGTTAAGATAACAATGCTGTTACTTGGACAGCATTTTCTATACTTTAGCAGATTTTCGGCTTCAATTGTGTGCTT
>CAIZPP010000036.1 GCA_903934875.1 uncultured Methylococcaceae bacterium | reverse complement strand
TTGTACTACCTCAAGACATACCCCACCTTCGACGTGCTGGGCTTCCTTTTCGGCTTCAGTTCGGGGCATGCCCACAACCATGTGGAGAACCTCCTGCCGGTCTTGCTGCGGAGCCTGTCGGACCTTGGCGTACTGCCTGAGCGGTCGCCTGGAACTCCCGATGAGTTTATCCATATCCTTGATAAATATCGCGACATTGCCATCGACGGGCTGGAGTGCTCCTGCGTCAGGCCGCAGGATTAGGAACTCCAGAAGGCCTGTTACAGCGGAAAAAAAACGCCACACGCTCCAGGCGCTCGTCCTCACAACCTTACACCGACAAATACTATCCATCTTCTGCGTCTTCGCCGGAAGCATCCATGATTATAGACTCATGAAAAAGGTATTCGACCCCAAACTAAAATGGTTCTACCAAGTGAATGTATGGCTTGACCTTGGATTCCAAGGGGTGGAAACCGATTATGGAGCGAAATCTAAAATAAATCTACCGCACAAAAGGCCGAGGAAGTCTAAAAATAACCCAAAACCAAAACTGACCGCCGCGCAAACAAAACATAACCGGCAACATGCGAGAACCCGCTTTGCAGTGGAACATGCCATTGGCGGAATGAAGGCTTTTCATTGCCTGACCCACAGTATAAGAAACCACTTGGAATCACTAATTGAATACTTGTTTTGGATTCCGGCGGGTCTTTGGAATCTAAAAATAGCTTAAAATCATTAACTTAACACCGGAAACAACTCTAATATAGTGCCGTAGAAGGTTCGGCTGTCCTTGCGAATTTCTTCAACTGCTTATAATGTGCATCCTTCGTCGGCTCATACTACGATTGCCCACAAAGTACAAATCTTTTTGGCTCTTTGGGATTTTGCATGGTAAACGGCTTTAGGAAAGTTGCGATATACTATAAAGAACAATGGCATGTGTGTGGCCCGCTGCTTGTCACCATGCGAATACCCAAAGACCATCTGTTTCACTGTCGGTGCCTCCCTCAAGGTTGTCTAAAACAAATCCAAACGGTGTCAGCACGATTTGCCCGACTTGTTTCATTGCCAATGTTCCTTCAGATCGTCTCGGGTATATAAGACGGGTTCGTCTTCCATGCCGCACAGAGCCTGACCCATTGCAAACTCGGCAAATTCGGTGTCGCTCCATTCGTTGTGAACTAACGATTTGCCTTTAACCTTGCCGAAGCGGGCGGCTAGAAATTCGACGAAATCGCATACCTCGGCTTGCTTTTCAGCCGGTAAGTTTTGAATTTTTTCAATCAGTTCGGCGTTAACCATCGTAGTTTACCTCCGATTGGTTTTTATACGGGTGATTGTCGGTAAATTTTTTACAGAACTCAAGTGAATATTACCCATTTCGCCCTTTTTTGCTCGCTCCAAGCTCCCGTTATTGATCGAGTGGGGAGCCATGCAAATCGGCTACCCTGCCGCTTTATTCTACATCCCCGTTTGGATCAAGGCGTTCTTCTCCCGGCAGAACTTGGTCAGATGGAGCTTGTGAACCGGCGAAAATTATGAAAATCCATTAGCCCCCCCTACCCGAACCCTCTCCGCAGGCGACAAGGGACTTATGCGCTAAAAATTTCTTCATTTAAACCACGGCTTTTTGCGCCAAACGGCCCGAACTGTTTTATCATGGGCTGGTTGGCGATAATTTCCCCAGCGGAAAATCCAGACCGACTCGGTTTTTTTTCAAACCGAGTCGGTCTGGGTGCCAGAAATGCTGACTGAGCATACGATTAATCAATAGGACAAGCTATCAATGACAAAACCTTCTAAAACGAAGGCCCAAGACTTCAAGTACACCGACCCCTTCGCCGAACGCGAGGCGCAAAAATATGAACGCCCCATTCCCAGCCGGGAACTCATTCTCCAGCTTCTGAAAGAGCAAGGCGTCCCGCTACGCCTGGAAGAATTGGCCCCCATGCTGGGCTTGGTCGAGGACGAAGACATCGAATCCTTGCACCGGCGGCTCAAAGCCATGGAGCGCGATGGCCAAATCCTGCGCAACCGGCGGGACCGCTATTGCCAAATCAACCAAAAAGACTTGATCACCGGGCGGGTTCTCGGGCATCCCGACGGTTTCGGGTTCCTCCGGCCTGACGAGGGTGGCGATGATTTGTTCATCTCCCCCGCCGAAATGCGCCTGTTGATGCATGAAGACCGCGCGGTGGCCAGTGTGCGCGGGGTGGACCGGCGCGGTAGGCGTGAGGCCACTATCATCGAAGTGTTGGAGCGCAACACCAAGCACTTGGTCGGGCGGCTTTATCGGGAACGCGGCATTGCCAGTGTCAGCGCCGACAACAAGCATATCACCCACGACATATTGATTCCTGAAGAGGGGCTGGGGGATGCCCAACATGGACAGATTGTGGTGGTGGAAATCGTCGAATACCCCACCCGCCGCCGCGAACCCATAGGCCGCGTCGTCGAGGTGCTAGGCAACCATCTAGCGCCAGGCATGGAGATCGAAGTGGCCATCCGCGCCCACGACCTGCCCAATGACTGGCCTGAGGAAGTGGATAGGGAAATCGCTGGCCTGACCAGGGAGGTGCCTGAAGAGGCCAAGGCCGGGCGCATCGACCTCCGCAAACTGGCCCTAGTGACCATTGATGGCGAAGATGCCCGCGACTTTGACGACGCGGTGTATTGCGAAGCCACGCCCAAAGGCTGGCGGCTGTATGTCGCCATCGCCGACGTGTCCCATTATGTCCGCCCCGGAACCTGCCTGGACCGCGAGGCGCAAAAGCGCGGCACCTCGGTTTATTTCCCCGAGCGCGTCATCCCCATGCTGCCGGAAATTCTTTCCAACGGACTGTGCTCCATCAACCCGGAGGAAGACCGCTTATGCCTAGTCTGCGAGATGCTGCTGAATGGCGAAGGCAAGACCATCCGCACGAAATTCTACCCCGCTGTGATGCGTTCCCACGCCAGGCTCACCTATGACGAAGTGGCTAAGATTCTGGTCAACCGCGACAAGGCCTTGCGTGAAAAGCGCAAGCCCCTGCTCAAACATTTGGAGAACCTTTACGCCGTCTACCAAGTGCTGCACAAGGCTAGGGAACACCGTGGGGCGATGGATTTTGACAGCCAAGAATCCAAGATCGTCTTCGGCCAGGACCGCAAGATCGAAAACATTGTGCCGGTCAACCGCAACGATGCCCACCGCCTAATCGAAGAATGCATGTTGGCGGCCAACACGGCGGCGGCGAAATTTCTAGGCAAGGCCAAAATTCCCCATTTGTTGCGCATCCATGATGGCCCTTCAGCCGAAAAGCTGGGCGACCTGCGCACTTTCCTCGGCGAAGTCGGCCTGCGCCTTGGCGGCGACGACAAGCCATCCCCAAAAGACTATTTCGTGCTGCTGGATAAAATAGCCAACCGGCCAGACAAGCACTTGATTCAAACCGTGCTGCTGCGTTCCCTGTCCCAAGCCGTCTATAGCCCGGAAAAGAAAGGCCATTTCGGACTCGCCTTGGAATCTTACACCCATTTCACGTCGCCAATCCGCCGTTATCCCGATCTGCTGGTGCATCGCGGCATCAAATACGCCCTTGAAGGCCGCCCGCCCGAGACCTTCGGCTATTCCGTGACGCAGATGGTGCAATTTGGCGAACACTGCTCCGCCGCCGAGCGCCGTGCCGACGATGCCACCCGTGACGTGGTCGCCTGGCTAAAGTGCGAATACATGCAATCCCGGCTGGGCGAGGATTTCGACGGCATCATCTCCGGTGTCACTTCCTTTGGTTTTTTTGTGGAACTGAAGGAGATTTTTGTCGAAGGACTGGTGCATATTTCCAACCTGGACCGCGACTATTTCCACTACGATCCCATCGGCCATCGCTTGCAAGGCGAGCGTAGCGGCGTGGTCTACCGGCTAGGCGACACGGTGCGGATCAAAGTGGCCCGCGTCGATTTGGACGAACGGAAGATAGATTTTGAATTGATCTCCTCGGAAAAACAGAAAAAAACCACAGCGGGTAAGAAAAACCCCGCCAAAGTTCCGGCCAAGGAAACGGCATCGACGAACAGTAAAACCAAGGCAGCGGCCAAACCCTCGGCCACCGAGGGCGAACCCAGCAAGCGCCGCCGGAGAAGTAAAAAGAAATGAGCGGCAAACGACGCATCGTCGGACTCCACGCCGCCCAATCCGCGCTGGAACACACTCCCGACAAACTGACCACTGCCTGGGTGGATGCCGGCCGCCTAGATGCCCGCCTAGCCCGCGTAAAACAGGAATTGGAAGCCGCCGGTGTCAACATCCTTCTAGCCAACCGCAAAGAATTGGACCGCCTTGCCGAGGGCCGCAACCATCAAGGCGTGATCGTCGAATTGGAAATGGCCCATGAATTGGGCGAAGCGGATTTGCGTGACGCACTGGAGTCACTGCCAGGGCAAGCTTTCTTCCTAGTGCTGGACCATGTGCAAGACCCGCACAATCTTGGCGCGTGTCTGCGCTCCGCCGACGCGGCGGGTGTGCATGGCGTCATCATCACCAAAGACCAGTCGGTCGGCATCACCCCCACTGTCGCCAAAGTCGCCTCCGGCGCGGCGGAAACCGTGCCGCTCTATAAAGTCACCAACCTCGCCCGCGCTTTGGGCTGGTTGAAAGAGGCCGGTGTCTGGATCGTCGGTGCGGCGGGAGAGGCGGACAAGACGGTCTACCAAACCGACTTGAACCTGCCTATGGCCTTGGTGGTCGGCGCGGAAGAAAAAGGCATGAGGCGGCTGACGCGGGAAAATTGCGATTTTCTGGTCAAGATACCCATGCTAGGCCAAGTCGAAAGCCTAAACGTCTCCGTGGCGACGGGTGTGCTGTTGTTTGAGGCGGTGAGGCAGCGGAGCAAAGCTTGAACGATGGGAATTAAAATTGTCGATATGAAAGGTTTATCCGCACAGGCATAATACAAAGTCGTTACCATCAATTTCACTTAATCAAACTTAGGGGCTAATAATGAAAACAATCCTCTTCCTCTCCGCCCTGCTCTTCGCAATCACAGGCTGCGAAACCCAAACACCAGAAAACCTCGAAACCGAGAAACGGATAGCAGCTTGTCAAGAAGTCATGAAGCTTTACATCACGCAAGCCACTGTCTACGAACGCGACCGCAAACGCCTGATCGGAAGCTGCCACATATCCCAGAACAAACGGACTCTGGAGCAATGGCAATGCACTTTGACGGCCATGCAGACCGGGGAAAAGTTTAAAAACTCATCGGAGAAATGCGGGTCAAAAGGAACAGTCGATCCATCTTAGAATTTGGTCAAAAAACAACTTCCCGAAAGAAGTCTGGCTGGTTCCCAAGCTCCGGCTTGGGAACCATTAACTTGCAAGCTCTTGCTTGGCCGTTCTTCGGGAAGCCGGAGCTTCAAAAACCCCGTTCCCAAGCAGGAGCTTGGGAACGAGCAATAATAACAAAAGGTAAACCAAAGCCCAGCAAGGCTTATTACAACTACAGTGTTTTCATATTCCAATAGTCGCTATTTGATGTTGAAAGTGCTGTAAATGACGACCGATGACACGATTATTGGGGCTACCCCCAGTGACCTGCCATTGGCATCCACACCTCATAATAACGCAAGGGGCAACACCATGAACATCAAAAACATAGCATTGACACTTGGCTTATTCCTCGCACTCGCCATACCGGCAAGTGCTTTTTCCGACAATTCCGCTTTATACTCAGATTTGAACAAACCCTTGGTGATAGCCAAGGACGAGGCCAAATGTGACAGTTGTTTGAAGAAACTGACGGCTTTGTGCGAGAGTGAAAACAAGCTGTGTGCAAGCAAGGATGGCGCTGCGGCCTGCCAGGCGTATTTTGAAAAATGCAAGGCCGGTGTGCGGGCGAGATGCGGCGGACCTAGTATGTGCGATTGATATACGGCTACAGCGTTTTCAGTATCAAATACAGCGTTTTCAACATCGAATAGTTACTTGACGAAGTGTGTGATTACATCAGGAATTTTGCCAAATCGAAGGCTTGCTTGAATATCCATATTTTAGTTAAACTTTGAAAATGAAAACGCTGTATGTATTGGGATGCGAAGTTCGTTAAACCATTGCCTGACTACCTCATTTATGTGGAGCTTGAGAATGGAAAAAAAGGTATATTTGATCTTAAACCTTACCTCGACTGCGGCGTATTTCAGGAACTCCGCAATGTCCATTATTTCAATCAAGTCGATATTTTCCTAGGTGCTGTGAGTTGGCCAAACGAACAAGATATCGCCCCAGAAACGCTATTAGCTGAAATGGTTAGCTTGGAGCCGGGTAGTACAACCAACACCCGGCTGAATCTGCCAACGCCGGAAATTGTCACTCCATTAGAGTTGTTTACGGAGTAAGCCCCATGTCACGCGAACTGCCTTATCCAACCCCTGGTGAAATCCTACTCGAAGAATTCCTAAAACCAATGGGAATTAGCCAGAATCGGCTGGCCAAGGAAATAGGCGTGTCCCCTCGTAGGATCAGCGAGATCGTTGCCGGTAAACGCCCCATCACCACAGACATCGGTTTGCGCTTGTCGCGTTTTTTCGGCATGAACGATGGTTTCTGGGTCGGTTTGCAATTAGACCATGATACTGCTAAGTTTAAGGACGCTCTGGCAGAAACTTTGGCACAGATTTGCCCGTATCAAGTCGCCGCCTGAAAGGACAGGGTCAGAATCCGTAAGAATGATTACAGCGTTTTCTTGATTCTTTGCGTAAACAAATGGATATTTAGACAAGCCATTGATTTAAATAAGTAACCTGAAAAACAGAAAACCGACAAATAATTATTAGATGTAGAAAACGCTGTATTTGATGTTGAAAACGCTGTACGACGTATACCTTAGCCACCACTGGCGCGACCAAGCTCAAGCACAGGACTTGGCCGCAAGGCTGCGCGGGCAAAACCTACGGGTCTGTCTTGACCACCGCCATTCGACTCCCGGTCAATCTTGGCCGCAGGGGCTGGAACAAGCGCTATCCTGCTGTGGCGCGCTGGCTGTGTGCGTAGGGCGGGGGGAAATGGGTCCGTGGCAACAACAGGAGATGAATTCCGCCTTGGATCGGCAGAGCAGGGAAACCGGCTTCCCGGTAATCCCTGTGCTGTTGCCGGGAGCGGAGCCGCCACTGGACTTATTCGGCCAAAACACTTGGGTGGATTTCCGCGCCGGATTGAGTCAAGACCAGCCCCTGCACCTGCTAGTTGCCTCGCTGCGCGGTGAACCGCTGGATGCTGTGCTTCGCGAACGCCAATATGAAACCTTGGCTTCCCTCTGCCCCTACAAAGGGCTACAGTTTTTCCGTGAAGAAGATGCCGCGTTTTTCTTTGGCCGCGATAGCACCATTGATGAGTTGCACCGGTCCGTGCAAAACCGGCAGGTCATTGCCTTAGTCGGCCCTTCGGGCAGCGGCAAGTCTTCCTTGGTCCGCGCTGGACTGTTGCCCAAGCTGCGCCGGGAAGCTGGGAAGCCTTGGGAAATCGCAACGATGGTTCCCGGCAGTCGGCCTTTCCATGCTCTGGCGGCAGCGCTGTTGCCCCTGCTGGAAACGGAGTTGGGCGAAATTGACCGAATCGCCAAAACCGCCGCGTTGGCCAAAAAATTAGCAGAAGGCAACATCGCATTAGGCGATGTGGTCGGGCGCATCCTCGAAAAGCAAGCCCTAACCCGGCGCATCCTGCTGCTGGTGGACCAGTGGGAGGAACTCTACACCTGCCGACTAGAGGACGCTAAATCCGCCAAGGAATCGACCGACTTCGCCAGTCTATTGTTGCAGGCCACAGAAACCGGGCTGTTGAGGGTCGTGCTGGCCTTGCGGGCGGATTTCATGGGCCATGCCCTAGTGTACCGGCCCTTGGTTGATAACCTGAAAGGAGGGCTAGTCAACTTGGGAGCAATGAATGACGGTGAGTTATTTCAGGCCATCACCCAACCCGCAGCCCAATTGCAAGTTGATTTTGAACCCGGCCTAGCTGAGCGCATCATCGCCGATGCGGACGGCCAACCAGGCCATCTGCCCTTGGTGGGGTTTGTGCTGCGCAGGCTATGGGTTGGCAAATGGGGACCGATGCTGCGCCATCGGGACTATGAAGCCGCAGGCTGGCTGGAAGGGGCCATCGCCCAACACGCCGACTATGCGCTAATCGAAATCGAGAGGGGGAAACCTGGCCGGGGCGCAACAGTGCGCGATATTTTCCGGCAACTAGTGCGCCAAGGGGAAGGCACCGGCGACACCCGCCGCAGGATGTTTATCGACGACTTGGGTGGCGGCGAAGAAACCCGCGCCGTGGTCGGCAAACTAGCAGCCGCCCGCCTCGTTGTGACCGGGCGCGAGCCTGTCAGCGGCAAAGACACCGTGGAAGTCGCCCACGAAGCCTTGATCCGCCACTGGCCAACGTTACGCAGTTGGCTGGAGCAGGAGCGGGCCGACTTGCTACTCCGCCGGGAAGCCGAACGTGCGGCCCTGATATCCGATTACAGCGTTTTCAACATCAAATAATTACTAAACAAGTCCAATGCGTTTACGAAGACTTTTATTAAATCTTAGACTTGTGCTATTGCCTATCATTATTTACCGTTATTTTTGAAGGTGAAAACGCTGTATAAGCCTAGGAAATAGCAAACCAGTATGACCGGGAGAGTACCTTGCCTGATGCGATTCGTTCTCCAGTACAGCTTCTACGGCCCTAAGCCTATAGCTTTACTTAATGGGGGACCGACCACAGCTATTAAAACAAATACAATAATCACTATTGCTGGAATAAAAGCTGACATCAATCTCTTTGTGAGCATTTTAATAGAAACAAACCCAAAGACCGATAGTGCGGCAACTTTCATAAATATCGTTTCACGCACTGAATCAATTGAAGGATTTGCCAACCATGTAATTGTAGCAGCAATACATCCAAGTCCAAGCGACAAGAGTAAATATCCACCACCGAACACTCTCGCGCGGGCATAAAGTTGGTCTGCCTTATTTATATTTATTTTTTCGTTTGCCAAGCCCTCATCTGTTTTAAGAAGATTTTCCCATTCATCATCTGATAAGCTATCCAAAGACCAATCGAGGAGCAGTGTTATACATAAGTTTCCCATCTTATTTTAAGTGAACGTTAACGTCCAAAAATTCGGCGCACACGGATGGTGTGCTACGTTAGCTTGAAATCGCTCAGGTGATTCCTGATAAAGAACATCCCGTCAAGAATCTGTTCCGTAGGAAAATGAGGGTCCGCGATATGCACAAAAAGCACGGACAAACGCACTATTAGTTCGTGCCTTTCGTGTTTTTAGTGGACGTTTCTTTCGGTAGATTCAAATTGGAAATCACCTTATTTCTGCGACTGCACCACCGCAGGCTGGGCTGGCAATCCAGAAGCATCTTCGACATCATCCCTAAAGTCGTCAAACTCCTTTTGCCAAGACGATTTACTGTAACCCCAACTGCCCTGTGCCAGCAACCTTTCGCCGAGCGCGAATTCGGCTCTGGCCTGCTTGACAGCCCCCTCATCGTCTACCGCCAAGATAGCCTGGGCGTAGAACAAATGGTTAAGCGGATGGCCTGGGAATTTCTTGACGGCCTGCTCCAGCAAATCGAGTCCCTTGTCCCTATCACCGATGCCGCTCGGCCAAGCCGGGGCTTTGATATAAAGCGTCCCCAGCAGGCGCATAGGCCCGCCGTCATCCAAGTTAGGGCTCAATGCCAGCGCGGTTTTCATTTCCCCTTCCAGCCGTTTGAGATTGTTCATGGCCAAGGTGGGGTGTTCCCGCACCGCCAGCCCAAGATTGGCGGACAAATAATAATGTACCGCTCCGTCACCCTTGCCCCCCGCGGCGATAGCCGCCTCGGCAAAGGCCACGCCCTCACCGGCCAGCTTTTCACGCCGGTCTTGGTTGAGTTCGCGTTCGGCCAAATTGAGGCATAACCTACTGCCTAGGGCGCTACGCCGCAGTGCCGCATTGTTGGCATCGCGCAGGAACTCCACGGCACAGGCCAAAGTGTGCGTGTTGCTCATCGGCCCTAGCTGGTTCTGCAAGGCGACCAGTTTAGACACACTCTGCTTGGGACAGCCGGAAAGCTGGTCAAACTGAACCAAGTCATGATTAAGCGCGACACATGCAGTCAGCATCAAGGGCAGCAGAACCGCAGTGAGTGGGTTTCGATAAATCAAAGTCTTATTTTCCTGCATTCCACAGCCTGACCATAGGCTCAAACCGGGCAGGGTCTACGATGGCGAAGGAATCCACACCGAAAAGTTCGCACAACTTCTTGCCCTCGGCATCGGCACACATACCTGCCAGTGCATTGCCCAATCGAGCACGCTCCTCGGCTGTTGTGTCTTGGCTGTCCGCCACCATGCCCATCAGCGGGATTTCCTCAGAAGTGAATATTGCCTCGATAGGGTTGTTAAGATTGAGCGAAGCCAGCCCGTTGAATTGCTGTTCGTTGAGTATCACCGCATCCATGTCGCCCTTATCCAATGAGCGTAAAGCCCGAATAGCCAAATTGGAGGATTTGAGTTGGAAAAAGCTGGAGGGATCGTACTTACCGGCAAAGACAATCTTGCCAATGAACCCAGGCTCATCCAACACGGTGCCGCCTAAGGTCTTGCCTTGTAGTTCTTCCAAGCGAGTGAACCTGCCCTTTTGCACCATGACCCGGTAACGCTCGGTCGTTTGGCCTTTGATCATAGGCTGGACCACAGGCACGAGGTGGTGGCGATCCCGCTGCTCCAGGAAGATGCCTAGCGAGGCGATGGCAAATTTGGGTTTTTTTTCATCCATCAGCTTTCGGCACTCGTCCGCCTTGGCAGTAAACACGCTATTAAGGCTTCCCGCTTGCCATTGGCCTACCCGCTCCACCACCCGCAGCATGGAACCCATAGCCGCGTTTGCGTCATCGGCATTAACGGGGCCACCTGGATAGCAAACCACAATCGGTGGCGAGTCTGCCGCCGCAAAGGAGGCACAGGGTGCCAACAGACTGGCGATAAGGATGAATTGGAATTTTTTCATTATTGGTTTCTCTTTGGGTCAAGCAATTGTCCAATGGCCGGTGCCACGAACAGGGTTGCGGTCAGGCAGCACAGCAGGCCAATGGTGATGCTCACGCCCATCGTTGACACGCCGCGATAACTGGCCAAGGTAATCGCACCCAGACCAGCCAGTTCGGTCGATGCGGCCAGACCGATCACTTTCCCTGATATCATACTCACTTGTAACGGGGTGTGGTTGTGCAATTCGCGCCAACGGTAGCTGAACCATACCCCGTAATCCACCGCTAACGCGATCACCATCGGCAGCGCGATGATGTTCGCATAATTATATTGGATACCGGTTAGAAACATCAGCCCCAGCATCCATCCGCCGCCTATCAATAAAGGAAGGGATGCCAAGGCAAAGCCAGACAGGCTACGCAGGGCGAGCGCAATCCAAGTTAGGCAGACCAGCAGCGCCAATAGTGTTCCGTGAGAGAAGCTCTGCACCACCGATTTGGAAAACGCTTGGTGCGTAGTTGGAAAACCCGTCGCATCCTTCGACACGCTATAAACCTCTTTCATCAGTTGGTCCAAATTGTCAGGATCATACACAGTTTTTGCGGGAAAAGCATAGATTGCGATGCTGCCGTCAGCGGCGAAAAAGCGGTCGCGCAGGACGGGCGGCAACTGTTCCGGCGTCAGCGCTTGTGCCTGACGCCATGCAGCGACCAGATTTAACCCTGCATCCGCACTCTCCAGCAAAGCCCGCAAAAACTGTTCGCTACGCAGCCTTCCCCGCTCTTTGTCCAGGGCGATTTTGCTTTGCACGGCTGCTATGCCTGCCCGCACAGTTTCAATGTCTTTGACCAAATTGGAATGCCCCGAAGAGAATGCCTGCTCTTGCGCTTCGTCAAGCAAATCAATGCCGCTACTTAATAAAGACTGCAATAACTCAAAGCTCTTCTGGCTCAACCCCGCTTGCTTGAGGTTTACTATCCGTTTGGCGTAGTCTGACTGCGCAACCGACTTCCCTAGGTTGATGGCTTGTTGCAGCCTTGAGTCTGCGTCGGGCGGGAAAAATTGCGTCAATGATTGCACTTGGGCGACAGTCTTGAGCTTGCTTGCCGCCTCGGTTATCCGTCTGGCTTCAACCATATTTTTAGCGGTGAAAATCACCACCTCGGCCTGATAGTCACTTTCAGCCACCATCCGGCGTTGGTAATAAGCCGCTTGGGAATCCTTGGGCAACATGGAAAGCACATCGTAATCGAAGGGAATCTTCAAACCCGAGACCGCCCCAAACCCGGCACAAACTAGCGATACCAACACGATCACTATCGCCACCGATTTTGGGAAAGCACCCCGCACTTTCCATGAACCGCTAGAGACCGACTCGGTTTTCAAAACCGAGTCGGTCTTGCTTTGGTCATTTTCTGCTCCCAAGGCGGGGATATTATCCGGCGGTGCGGGAAGGTCTTTGAGCTTGGGAGGGAACAGCGCGTAGAGCGCGGGCTGTACCGTCCATGTGCTGATGAGGATCATCAGCACACCCTTAGCCGCCACCACGCCCAGTTCGGCGAACCCAGGAAAATCGACCGTCGCCAACGCACCAAAAATAAGTACCGAGGCGCCCCCGGCAGTTAGCACGGCAGTGAAGGACGAACCGATGCCTGCCGCGATGGACTCTAGCAATGGTTTCCCCGCCCTGCGTTCCTCGGCAATCCGCGACGAGGTAAAAATGCCGTAGTCCGCCCCCAACCCGAATAATATGGCGATAAAGGCAGCGGTAATGATGGTCAAGTGACCCACAGTGAAAAGAGCCAGACCCAGGCTCCAAACGACGCCTAGCCCCATCGGAATAAAAATGAGCACAGCCCAGCGTACACTACGGACGACAAGCAAAATCAGCGCGGCAATCAATGCGGCAGAGGTTATAACCACCAGTTTAATATCCTTGCGGATGTTCACGAACTCCTCGTACTCTATCCCTGGAAGCCCAGTCAAACCGACAGTGGGAGGTGTCCGGCCCGCTGCCTTGGTTTGTTCGGCCAAGGCCGCCGCCACCGACTTGACCTTATCGACGAAAGGCCCCAAATTCTTGAAGTCTTCAGAAGGATCTTGCGGATGAACGAACAAAAACAGCATCTTTCCATCGCGGGATGTGAAGTAGCCGTTGTTTACGCCTGCCGCCCCCTGCTTATTGAGCAAGCGCCCCCAGTCCAAACCCTCAGGTGTTTGCTCGGAGGACAGCCAGCGCTGCCATTCTTCCAAGACAAAAGCAGCCATCCCTAGCGTTTGTCCGGCGTTCTCAATATTAAAACCGCTGTCCGCCAACGGTGGGTGGTTTTTAGTCCACCCCAAGCCTTTTTGCAAACTCTGCTGCAATCCAAAATTGCCGCTCAACCAAGCTGACTCAGCCGGTTTCCCTAGCCACTGGCTGATCTGGTCCAAGTTTGCGGAGGGCATCAGCAAATAGGCATGTTCCAGAAAGAAATGCATATCAAGCCGGTCAGTCGCCATGCCAATCTCCGGCTCTCCCCGGAGTTTGCCAGCCAGTTCAGCGGCATAGGCTTCCAGCTCCGCTAGAGGCCTACCTTCCAGGACGACGATTAAGTCGGAGGCCGCGCCAAAATTCTTCAAGAATGCGTCAAAACGCTGGGTTACTTCAGTATTCTTTGGCAGTAAGGCTTGGCGTGAGGTGTAGATGGGCAATTGAGCCGCTGCCCAGCCGGCCAAAATCGACAAGACTAAGGCTAGACTTAAAATCCGCCACGGGTGTTGGGCGATGCGTTCGACTATCCTGGACACCAGTTGGCTAATTTTCACGGGCAGGGATTCAATATAGGGGCTAATGATTGATGGAATCGGCTTTCCAGCGGCACACTGCCGTCTGGACCTTAGATAGTTATAGGGCAGAAGTTAACTGACACTCATTTTAATTCTGTTTTCCCCTTATGTTGCCTAATAGCAAGTCCCTCGTCAACTCATCATGGCTAAATATAGCAATTCTCATGATGCCGGTTGCAGAGCCAGCCCAGCCATAGCCAGCGTGCAAAAGGCAACCCCCGCATAAAAAGTGAATGAAGCGCCTAGTCATGTAGGGTGCGCACTGCGCACATTATCTATCATTAGACGGGCGACGATGATGGGCTATGCTGCGCGTCAAGCTCAATAGTAAACGGGCAGGTTCTTTCAATGCACACTTCGCCCATCTTTACTACAGCGTAACTGACGGTACGCAGAACCCTCCGGTGCTGTTATCGGCAAAGGATTGCCGACCTACGGCGATTAGTTATGGAGTGCCGATGGCTTCTTGGCAGGCAAGGCGAGCTTTGCCACTCCATGCGTAACATCAAAGCGTAACATCCGTCACCAGCATTGCCTTGGCCAGCAAGGCCAGTTTGTACGAGCCGCCGCCTGCGCCTAGCAATTCTTTAACCCGCTGTAAATTCTCCCTAATTTCACTTGCATAGGCTTGGTCCTCGACGATTCTGCCGATTTCTGCGGCGATATTGCTTGCATTGGCTTGATGCTGGATGAATTCACGGACGATGCCCTGCCCCGCCAGAATATTCGGCAGGCCGATGAAATTGATATGGATGAGCAAGCGCCCCAGCCAGTAAGTAATCGGTGTCAACTTGTAAATGATTGCCATAGGGATGCCCGCCAACGCCACTTCCAGCGTCGCGGTGCCAGACACCGTCACCACCGCGTCGCAACATTGCAATACATCGTAGTTCCGCCCTTGGATGGTTTTAACCGCCACCTTGCAGTTTGCCAAATAAGGCTCAAGCATCGTGTCGCTGACTGAAGAGGCTTGGTTCAACACAAAACGGGCCGTGGGGAAACGGCAGGCCAACAATTCCACCGCATCTAAAATCACCGGCAGCAAGCGTTTAACCTCATTGGCACGGCTACCCGGCAACAAGCCAATCACCGGGCCAGCGGTCTGCAAGCCAAACTCTGCCAGCGCGGCATCTTTGGACAGCGACGGAACCACCTTGCCGGCTAAAGGATGCCCGACATAGGTGACCGGAATGTTATGGGCCTCGTAAAACGGAACCTCGAACGGAAAAATGACGGCCATATGATCCACCGCTGCGCCGTATTTTTTCACCCGCCCCGGACGCCAGGCCCAAACTTGCGGGCTGACATAGAACAATACCTTCACCCCGACAGCCTGGGCGGCGCGGGCAAGACGGAAATTGAACTCCTTGTAATCCACACAAATCAGCAAATCGGGCCGCTCCTCGCTAGCAATGGCTTTCATCAAAGCCAGGGCGCGGCTGATTTCGCCATAATGTTTGATGACCTCCACCGTGCCGATGACCGCAATTGACGTGGAGTCATAGCGGATGTCAACCCCCGCCTCGCGCATCTTCGCCCCGCCCATGCCGATGGCTCTAACCTCAGGAAGCAGCTTTTTCAACTCCAGAAACAAACTGGCAGCGTGTTGGTCGCCGGAGGCCTCGCCGGCGGAGAGCATAATCAGGGGGGGGCTAGCAGAAGATTTCATAATGTCAGGCGGGATAATCGGACAATTCGAGTCGTCGCTCGATTCTTTCGATACGCCGGACCACTGCGTTCATCGTTTCGCGGTCGCTACCGGATAGAGCATAGAGACTACCTAAGGTTTGCTCCATGACAGCTAACCGCAACTCGATACGATTTAATCGCTCGCCCTGTTCGCTGAGTGTGCCGCGAATGGCGCGGAGATGTTCAAGGATAAGGTTTTCAACGTTTTCGGTCATAGTCGTTTCTCCTACAGCGTTTTCAATATCACACGTTACTTCGGCTGGTTCCCAAGCTCCAGCTTGGGAACCCTTGTCTTGCAAGTTCCTGCTTGGTCGTTCCTGAGGAAGCTGGAGCTTCAAAGATCGCATTCCCAAGCTGGAGCTTGGGAACGAGCAAAAAAATTATGTGAATATTTCATGTTATCCATCTGATGTTACGCGCGTTGTTAGGCTCAATTCCCACTAGGCGTAAACCGTAGGGACAAGGATGCACCGAATTCATCTAGCGTCCAAGCTACTTTGAAAGGGGATGGCAAGCTTAAGTTTACTGTGGGCCTAGGAGATTGTTTGCTCTTAAAGTTGCGTCGTAGCGCCGTTGCGTGAGGCAAAAAATCTTCATCCATTGACTGACATCCCGCATTGCGAATAAGGCAAAAGAAGGCCTCACGCAACGGCGCTACGACGCAACGTAAAAGCGCAAGTGGTGGGTGGTGCAGAAATGTCCAAGTTGACAAATTGCCGGACCTGACCGGTTTTCTCCGCCGCAAGCGCTCATTGTGGATTGCACCTTACTGCGTTGCGTAACATCAGTTATCCATCTAATCTCCCTCCCTCGATTAATCTTTTAACATCGTTCGATACCGTTTTTTGGGAAGTTAACGTAAGACGGGAAATTTCCGTTTGGGTCATTCCTCTTTTTCTAAGCACCTCTACTCTATCCAATCTCTCTTCAACGTTTCTCGGCTTAGTGATGTTTGTTTTCGACTCTTCTATGACACCTGCAAATTCCACTTTTTGCAACAGGACTCTAGACATGCCGTCTGGTGAATCTGCGGAAAATAACACCGTTCCATCGCTCTTCCATTCCATCTTAGCGTTCTTCACTTGTCCCTCTGCTATCGCTAAGGCGATATCTTTTACCTCTCTTGGAATCACTGATGGTGATAAGGATTTTTCTTCTAGCATATCTTAGTTCCTCATGGTGTGATTTATGGATGATCATGATGACAAAATAGAAAGCCGATGTCAAGAAATTTCTAAAAATTACTAGTCTACTAGTAATTATGGCGTTTATTAACTAAGTCAATTTCATACACCAACCACCCCCCGAATCACTCCCACCACTTCCCTTACCTGCTCCTCGGTCAATTCTGGATACATAGGCAGCGACAAACACCGCGCCGCGACAGCTTCCGTCGCCGGCAGGCTGATTCCGGCGCAGTAGTCCGCAAACACTTTTTGCTGGTGTAGGGGTACAGGATAATAAATTGCGCAGGCAATCTTGGCCTGTTGCAGCGCCGCCATGATCGCATCGCGCTGGTCGCTCAACAGAGTATATTGATGGTAGACATGGATACCGATGCCGTCCTCGTAAGGGGTCTCCAACGGCAAGTCAGCCAGCAGTTGCGAATAAAGCTGCGCGGCGCGGCGGCGACCTGCATTGAACTGCTCAATGCGTTTCAGCTTGACGCGCAACACCACCGCCTGCAACTCGTCCAAACGGCTGTTGAAACCAATCACATCATGGTAATAGCGCACTTCCGAACCGTGGTTGCGCAATATTTTCACCTGTTCGGCGATGTCGTCGGAGTGGGTCATCACCATGCCGCCGTCGCCATAAGCCCCCAGGTTTTTGCTGGGGAAAAAGCTGGTGCCGGATGCGAGTCCGAAGCTGCCGGTTTGCTTGCCGTCTATCGACGCGCCAAACGACTGGGCGCAATCCTCGATAATTTTCAGCCCGTGTTTATCGGCTACTGCCTGGATGCCTGCCATGTCGCAAGGCTGGCCGAACAAATGCACCGGCATGATGGCTTTGGTTTGCGGGGTAATCGCGGCTTCGATAGCCTCGGGGGTGATGTTGAAAGTGCGCGGGTCTATATCGACAAACACTGGCTTCGCCCGCACATAACGGATGGCCTCCGCCGTGGCAATGAAAGTAAAGGCGGGGGTGATGACCTCGTCATTATCACCTATGCCCGCCGCAATCAAGGCCATATGCAGCGCCTCGGTGCCGTTGGCCACGGCGATGGCGTGTTTTACCCCCAGATAGGCCGCCGCCTCCTGCTCAAACGCCTGCACATTCGGACCCATAACAAAAGCGGTGTTTTCCAGCGCGGCCAGAATTCCCGCATCAATTTCGTCTTTGAGCAGGGCGTATTGGGTTTTCAAATCGACCATGGGGATCATGAGTTTTGGGATTCCTATTACAGCGTAATTAGTGCCTGAACGAAAAGCACCATCAACATTATAAAACAATATGTTATAATAAGCCTATGGACTTGAAGATTCTCGTCAAAAAGGCTTTGACAGGCTCATTTTGCCCTACCAGAACCGTCTTTGCCACTAAAAACAG
>CAIZPP010000035.1 GCA_903934875.1 uncultured Methylococcaceae bacterium | reverse complement strand
TCCGCTCGTTCAAAAACCACCATTATATTATGCAAATCCAAGGCCAAACAAAAGCCGTCATTTCGGCATCCATGACCGGAATGACGGGCTATTTCTCACACCTTGGCTCAAAATGAGAGTTGCGGCCGGAATCCAGATTGCAGGGATGCCCGAAAACCCGCGCCGTCCTTGGAGCCTAGGTTCCGGCGATCCATGCCGGAACGACGACGTTTTGTGTTTAGCTGAAACAGCTTCCTAATCAGGAAAGCAGAGGTGCAACGAAAGTATTAGAGCACTCTTCATTGATGCAGTTGTCTTACTGGTTGTTGTTTCGTATTTCCTAAACACCGCGCTAAAATTGTACTGCGCAAAAGAGCCTTCGGTTTTACTCCAAGCCCCGTTCGTGCGGACCCTGTCGAAGCATGAATGGGCTTTGCAAGTGCCGCTCACCTTCATCGACAAGCTCAGGGTGAGGGGTATGGGAAGATGTATTGCGTAAGTCTATGAAAAAAAGCGCAAAATATACTGCAATTCCAAAACATTAGGGGGCAAGACCATGATCGAGAAATATTTTAAAGCCGGAGTCATGTTCAACTGGACTAAGCCTAGCGATGTGATAGGTGCTAGGGATGGTGAATTTGTCGACAGTATGCGGCCCACAGCCCCGATGATTTATATGGGTTTGGAGCCTGGCAAGGGAGGTAAGTTGATAGATCCGTTCCTGAAGCAATTCAATGTGAATACCTTGGGGCTTTCGATGCGTTTGCCCATCCAATATGCCTGGCTGGACTATACCCACGCCCAGACCTCTAGATTGCCCATCGGTCCTTATGACGTGCTTACCGGCTTTATGAGCGGATGCATAGTCGCCTACTGGACGACACGCGGGGTTCGATATGCCGGACATGTGGGAACGATAGAGTCCGACCCCGCTCTCAATCGCATTGTGAAAAGAAAATTTGCCTTTGCTATGGCTAGAGATACGATAGGCTTCAATCCCATGAGCGCTTGGGATTTTGCTGAGATCATGCCGCTAATGAATCTGCTTGAACCCAGGGCAATGAATGCAAAAATTATTGCCCTGGTGACGACGCATGGCGAATTCTACTCGATTCTCATGCTGCAACAAACCGCAAATCAGTGGTGTTCTGGCGGCATCAAAAAAGTTCCGCCGATCCGTCACGATGAGTTGAAGCTATTGATGCTTCGGGATTAATCCAGCCGCACCTGCCGCAAGTCTTCGCCCGAATACTCAAACGTCTGATTTGATGACAGTAAATAAGCAATGAGGAGAACATCATGACCCAATATCAAGCGAATATTTATCCCGCCTCCGGCCCCAATCCAACGGTCGCCAACGCCGATGCCAACCGCAAAAACATAGGCGTATGTTTTTCCGGCGGGGGTTCCCGTGCGCTAACCTGCGCCTGGGGACAATTGATCGGACTCAGCAGCGTTAAGCAGCCGGATGGAAAAAGCTTGCTGGACGATGTGCGCTACATTTCCTCGGTTTCAGGCGGGTCGTGGGCAGCGGTTCTCTATTCCTTCCGGCCTGCATCCATTTCCGACGATGTGTTCCTAGGCCCCGCCTATCCGCCGAACCGACTTCATTATAATAGCGACGTGCGCGGAGGTTTAAACGTCAGTGTCATGGGGGCTTCAAGCTTGGGCAAGGTTCCGCAAAATTTTTTCAACTTGTTCAATTTTGATAACCCCATTAAAAATCTCTTCGCGGAGTTCATCTTCATCATCTTGCTAAAAGGAATTTCCTTTAAAGAAGCGGTGAAATGGCTATGGGGGTATATCGTCGGCAAAACTGTCTTGGCCGATTTCAAGCTTTACACCTATACCACCTCATTGTTCAAACCTCATGAAACCCCTTGGAATTACGCAGACGCGAAGTATTTCAGCCTCTCGAAAGCTTACGCCCAGGCCAATGTTTTCCCTTTCAACCCGGCACCCTCGCCAGACTATTTTGTCTACGCCCGCACCCTGCACAACGGATCACTGTCTGTGCCGATGCTGATCGTCAACGCCAATGTTGTGGGCGCAAGCCGCCCCGGCGACAAACTGGACGGCCCGATACAAATACCCGTCCAAGTTTCTCCTGTGGCAGGGGGAATTTACGGGGCCAACCCCTTGGTTGGTGAAGGAATCGGAGGCGGAGCGGTGGAATCCTTTGCTTTCACCTCGCAATTGTCGTCGCTGGTAGACCCCGGAAAGGTCGCGGGCGAATTTCCCAGAGCTTACTCGTTGGTCGATATCACCGCCTGTTCCAGCGCTTTCTATGCTGCCAAGCTGGCGGGGAACCTCCAGTCCGCGCTGTCCGGCATGCAGAAAATGGAGGATGACCGTATGCATCAGCTTTTAGGAAAATTCAATATAGCGGGGCTTTCGCTGGGCTTGGGCGAGATACAGGCCCGCCTGTCCGCCTTGCAGCATGAATTATCGCTGATCACTGTTGAGGATTTCGTGCCGCAATATAATTACTGGCCGGTCAGCTCGGCCTCCCAAGGCGCGAGCGCCAACCAAAGCACGGCGTTCACCGATGGCGGGGACTTGGAAAACACAGGGGTAGCAGGCCTTATAGCCCAAGTCCAAGGCGATTTGCACAATATCATCTCCTTCGTCAATGGCTCCGAGGCGCTGGAACTAAAAGGCGGACAGATTGTAGCCGCACCCCAAATGGCCCCACTTTTTGGCATTTGTTTCGACGGTACGCAAAAGTTTGCGGAGTACCTGCCCGGCGGCGTCAACCCTTTCACTGGCAACATTGACCCGGCTGGGTTCCTGAAAATATTTGCTAATACCCACAACCAATTCGATGCCCTGAGGAATGGCTTGTATGCGGCCAACGGCTCCGGCGCGTCAACCAATCCGGCTTTCTTTCAGCAGAGTCTGCAACTGGTCGACAATACCTTGTTGGGAATCAAGGCCTCGCCCGATCCGATCAATCTGCTTTGGGTGCAAAACGCCAGGGTCAACGCCTGGCAAAACCAAGTGACCGACGCCAGCTTGAAGCAAAAGCTCCAACATGGGCAGCAACAAGGCGGAATTGCTCCATTTGCTGAATTTGCTGAATTCGCCAATTTCCCGTATTATCCCACAATTCAGAAAATCTACCAGACGGCTGCGGAAACCAATACCTTGGCACAGATGTGGGCATGGTGCGTGGGCAACCCCGCCAGCCCCTTAAACAAGGCCCTCATTGATTTTTTCGCGGCGGTGGAATGAGCGCTACAGTAAACTAATTCTGCCCACGGTCTTCGTTTTCTATGGTTTCATGCAGGTGGACCACGCCGAGGTAAACAAAAACCCCGATGATAGGGATCAGCAACGCCATGACTAGATCGGAGTTTATCGGTATGCCGATAGCTTTGATCCCGCCTAGCAATACCCCGAACAAACTCACTGCGGTATAGGTAATCGCTATCACTGACAAGCCTTCGATGGCCTGTTGCAGGCGCAGTTGGATTTTTGCACGGCGATTCAGGGATTCCAGTATGTCTTGGTTTTGCTGTTTGCGCCGCACATCAATCCGGGTGAGCAATAGCTGGTTGATGTTGGATATGCGCTGGGCCAACTGGTGCAGCCAATGGTCGACCGAATTGCAGGTGTTGATGGCGGGGTTCAGCCTGCGCTCCAAAAACTCAGTGAACGAAGGGATGCCCTCGATTTTGGATTCGCGCATTTGCTCCAAGCGGATATTGACCAGCGAAGCGTAATTTCGGGTGGCGTTGAAACGCGCATAGGTCGCGGATACTTTGTTCTCAATGGTGGCGGCGAGTTGAGTCAGTTCGTCCAGCAAGGCTTCGTCTGAATGTCCACCGTCTTCATCCAAGGCCGCCGTCAATTTGACCAATTGCCGGTCGGCATCGGGCAGTTCGGGCAGGATGGCCCGCGCTTTAGGCAAACCTAGCAGCGCCAACATGCGGTAGGTTTCGACTTCCAGCAAACGCTGCAAACACCGCCCTGCCTGGCCTGGGGCAAAGTGGTGATTGATGATTAGCAAGCGGCTAAAACCATCCTCATGGATCAAAAAATCACTATAAGCAGCCCCGTTCCCACCTGCGATTTTGCCGCCAATCAAGCGGTTGCCCGCAAAATAGTTGGCTAGGTTTGCCGTGGAAAGATTCAACTTCGAGCTTGCAGCATCAATAATCGCCACTTGGATGCCGACTAGCAACTTGCCGGGCAAGCCTTGCAGCCAATCCACTGGCACCGCCTGAATGGGGGGGGATGCGAATGGCTCGGTAAGATTTGATTGCCGAATGAATTTGTAATGGGTATATTCCGCGTGGACCTCCATCTTGAAGCGAAATAGTCCGAAGTCGATGGAAATATCCTTGCCATCCAGATTGTTGGGGTTGGACTGGCCAAAGTGGGCGCAGAGCAAGCGCAAATGCTCCAACTCCCGTGGTCGGTCTTCGCGGTCCACCAACAAGGCAAGGTAAGAAACCTGTTCCGGCGGATTCAGTTCGAGGTAGGGGCGGGCATGGATATCATCGTTGAGCAATTTTCGCTCAGGACATTCTGTCAGGTATTTCATCGTGATAGAGTGCTCTCAATTGACTATTTTTTTAAGGGGAGTATAGCATGGCTCTTGTTGGCATGAATTGCGTCATCACTGTTATTGTCGTTGCGGTCGGCTGCGGATGCGCACTAGCCGATGTTTACAAATGGACAGACGCAAACGGGGACGTGCATTACGGCGATTTCACCACACAGCCAAATGCGGAAAGACTCATCACCCAGCAGCAGATCCAGCAGGAGGAAAACGCCGGGAAAGCGGCCCGGAAAACCAAGCCGCCGCCAAGTCTCCCCGATGATAACTTGCGAATATTGAAAGAAGCGCAACATCGGCACGACGAATGCCAGCATTACCTATACCGCAGGGCCGACATACTGATGAATTCGCCGACACCCATGCCATACAATCGTTTCGGCCGGCGGTACGGATACCAATACAGCCAGCAAAATAGCAATGTTGATTTTATGAAGTTAATGGATATCCAGGCGGGCATTCGAAAATACTGCCTTGAGGATTAAAAAGTATGGAAGGCTAACTCATCCCCGCCTAAGGCCATTTTTGCCAATTCGATGAGGTGCTGGTGATGGGTAAACAACATCACCTGCCCGCCTTGGGCAAAGTGCGCCAATGCCCGCAGGATGTTGGCCGCCCTTTGGTCATCGGAGGTGACTAGGACATCATCCAATACCAACGGCATCTGTGGATGGGAGTCCCTGCGCAGTTCCAGTGCCGCCAGACGCAGGGCCAGATAAAGTTGGTCGGCGGTCCCCTCGCTCATGGCTTCGACGCCGATTCTGGCACCGTCCGTGCGCAATGCGCGTAAAACCGGCTTGCCTTCTTGCTCTTCCGCCAGCAGTTTTTCATAGCGTCCCCCTGTCATCAGAGAGAAATAGGCGGACGCGGAGGCGACCATCGGCGCTTGGGCGCGCTCGCGGAAGCGGTTCAGTGCCTCCGCCAGTAGCGCATGGGCAAGCCGCAACCTGGCCCAAGGCAGCAACGCAGTCCGCCAGCGGGCGGCAGCGGATTCCATGGACTCCCGGGCCTTGGCCGCGCTGTCTGAGGTGTCGATGGTTTCCAGCTCCCGGCGGGCCTGCTCCTCCTGTTGACGCGCCGCCGCCTGCTCTTGCTCCAGCCGGGCAATCTCGGTTTTGCAGCGTTCGCGTTCGCTGTCTATGGCAACGGCATCCAAGCCCGCCAAACGTTGCCGTAGCGTTTGCTCGTCGCGAACCGATGCCTGCTCTAATTGCTGCCGCAACTGTAACAGCTTATCGCGTGCCAGTCGCTTCAGTGTCGCAGCCTGTTCCCGTTCCGGCAGTTGTCCGGTGGACCCGACATGGGCGGCTAGACATAGCCGCTCCAAGCGGTCTGTTTGGGCATCCAACCCGGTTTGGGCCAGCCCCAACTCTTTCTCCGACCGCGCTTGGTCGCTTAGCAAACTCTTGCGCTGCTGCGCCTGCTCTTTCGATGAGTTTAAGCGTTGCCGCAGCCTATCAATGAAATCATCGACTTGTCCCGAATGCGGTTCTCCAAGCAAGTCCGCCAATTGCCTGGATTGGGCTTCGAGGTCGTCAATGACGGCCTGGTGCTGGGCTTTATGCGCAAGGGCATCACCCAATTGCACTATTTGGCGCTCAATGGCATCCAATTCTTCCAGCCTGGCCTTGACTGCCGCCGGGGGGCTGTCCGGTTTTAGCCTCAGCCGGCCATGCCACTGCAGCAAGCCGTCCTGGTGGTGCCGTAAACTGGCCTCGGTTACGGCAATCCCTTTGCAGGCTTCTTCCTTTTCTTTTTGTTGACGGCGGATGGATTTGATGCGCTCTTTGTGTTGTCCCTGGGCTAGGGTTGCGGATTTCTCCCACTGTACGGCCTGTTCGATCAAGGCTGGCAGGTCTTTGGAATTTACCGATCCCGCCGGTTTGCAGTCTACTGCCCGAAGTGCCGCAGACAAGGCCGATGCGGCCTCTTCGGCTTCGGCTGCGGCCAGTTCCAGCTCCGCCTGTTGCATTGCCAGCCGGTCATGGAGTTCCAAGGCATTCAGCCGGAAAACCTGCCACTCCCGCAATGAATCGGGTTGCAGCCCGGGCAATCCGGTGCTGGCGAGACGTTGCGACCAATCGGACTGAACGGCTTGACTACGGGCGGCCATATCTTGCAGTTCTTTGGCAATTTCCTGGAGGTGCTTTTCCTTTTGCACTATCACAGCGATGCATTCCTCGAATCCCGCCGCCCGTTTGGCATCGGTTCTGAGAATGTCCGCCTGCCGGTCAGCCTTGCCCTGGCTTGCCTCGAACGCATCGGGCAAGGAGGTTTCCCGTTCAGTCAGGGCGGCTTGCTTATCCACATAGGCCCGCCGCACCTGTTGCCAGAGCGAGTCGCGCAGTTCCCGGGCAAGGCGCAAGGTTTCAGCGGTGACAACCTCGCCCTCAGCTTGGAACAGCCGTTTGCGCACATGCTGTTCTTCCAACTCACGCCGTAGACGGGCTGCATCATTCCGCAACCTAAGCATTTCATTGTCGATATCGGACAACGCCCGGCGGGTGTCGGTGATCTCGTTTTCCAACAAGGGTTGGACGCTTTGCAAGGATTCGACGGTGGCGATGTTCATATCTGACAAGGATTGGGCCAATTGGCTGGCCAAATTCCGCAGCCGCCGGCCCATCTCGGTTTTATTCCGGCTGACATCGCCCAAGCCCTGGGCTTCGCGTAGTGCCAGGTTCAAAGCTTGGCAGTTGGATTGCTCAGGCAAGGCTGGGGTTTCTTCAAAATGCTGCTGCAATGCCTCCTCCGCCTTCGCTGCCTGTTTGCGGTAAGCATCCAGCATCACACGGAGAGTGCCAATTTCTTGGAGGTGATGGTCCAAGCTGGCACGGTCACCCGCAGACGGCAAGATATCCTCCAACTCTCCCGCCACCAGTCCGATGCGGGCGGTCGCGGCGGCAATGTCAGTCTGCATTTTTTCGATGACAAGGTGTTGCCGCCTTATTTCCAAGCGGCTGCGGACTGCCGGTTCAAGGCCTGAGGACAGGCGCTCAATGGCTTGGGAATGTTTCAGCAAGGCCGGTTCAATCGTAAGGGTGGCCAGCCTTTCCGCACATTCGCCCAATTCGCGCTTGGCCTTTGCGATGATCTGCCGGTTGCTGAGCAACTCTCCCTCCGCCTGCATACGCAGTTGGACGGCGTTTTCCGGCAAATCGGGAATATCCGCGTAGCCCTGCAGTTCGGCCAGCACCCGGTCATGCCCGCGCAGCAAAGGTTCCACGTTGCGCAGTTCGATCAGTTCGTTTTCACGCCTGCGCTGGGTTTCCAGTCCCTGCTCGAGTTCGGCCAGCCTCGCTTTTGCGGCTTCGTGAGCGCGCTGGAGGCATTGCCAGTCGTTGGGCTTGGTTTGTGTCTGGCGCAAATTTTGTTTCTGCTCTTCGTATTGCCGCCATGCCTCGTTGATGGAGCTTTTGGCCGCACGATGGGGGTTGTAGAGTTTTTTTGCATCGTTGTCGAGTCCGGCCAAAATTGCGGCTATGCCCAGTGTGCCGGCGCTGGCTTCGAACAATGCCGAGCCAAGCTCCCCCTCTCCCTTCAATAGCAAGTCTCCGCCTTCGCGCAGACGGAAATGGTTGAGTCCGAATAGGGTCTCGAACTCGCCGCGCTGCAAACCGCCAGTCAGCGCCACTTCAAGTTCACGGGTAACCGCCAGCCCAAGGTCGGGTTGCCCTGTGCCACTATCAAATCGCGTCAGCGTGGCACCGCGTCCTTTGTGGCGAACCACGCCGATTGCTTGGCCCGATCCGTCCATGAACACGCCCCCGATGCGCATCTGCTTGAAAGGGTGGATGAAATCGTCCTGGCTGCGGGCCGGAATCCCGAAACGCAAATCCGTCATCGCCCTTAGTGCCGAAGACTTGCCCGCTTCGTTGGGTCCATAAATCAAATGCAGGTTGGCTGGACCGCTGTCGAAATCGAGCACGGTGTCAGTAAACGGTCCAAATGCCAGTAACAGTAACCGGGAAAGCCGCATAGGATTGCCCTCAACCACCCGCCAAACGCGCAAGCACCGTGGCTTCCGCATCCAGCAGCAAGGCCCGCAGTTCGGCGGGATTGTCCAGTTTGGGAATTTCGTCGGCTGAGACCTCGGAAGGCATGGCTGATAATAAACCACCAATCACCGACTGAACAAAACGCCGCATGGACTCCTCATCAAGGGCGATGCCATCAACCAAGCGTATCAATTCGCCCACCGCATCTTGGCGCTGGGCGGATTGCCCTCGATCCAAGGGCGGGGATAAGTTGGTGCGAACCTGTTCGACCCATATTTCCACTTCGCCCACATCTTGCGCCGCCGCTTGCACCGTTGCCGCCAGGCTGCCCGGTTGCTCGGCTTCGAGTCGGTGCAATATGGTCGTTCCGGTCAAAGTCACGCGCACGGCATGAAGCCTGTCCTCCGCACCGGCCAAGGCGGGTGCCAGTGCTGCCCGAAAGGCTGCATTGACGGACTCAAGCCCTTCGATTCCGTCCAGACACACATGGATATGGCTCCAGCGCACCACATCCAAGGCTAAAAATTCGGTCTCGATCCGCCCTGCGTCCACAGTCACAATATCGCAACCCTTGGCCCCGGTTTCGTTGGCGTGGCGTCCTTGGAGATTGCCGGAAAACACAATGCGCGGTTGTTCCGATAAAACTTCCCGCGCATGGATGTGCCCCAATGCCCAATAATCGTAACCCTTGGCTTTCAACTTGAGGAGATCGGTGGGGGCATAGGTGTCGTGGCCGGGCCGTCCGTTCAGGCTGGTGTGCAACAGGCCAATGTTAAAAAAACCTGGCACCGGTTCAGGGTAGGAAGGCACGAAGTCTTCTTCGACGGCGCGGTTGGGGAAACTGCGCCCGTGAATCGCCACCGCCAGTCCATCAATGCGCCGGGTTTCCGCGGCCCGGCTGGAAAACAGGTGGACATTGCCCGGCAGCGGCAACTGGCGCGAGATCACGCCCTGGGCATCGTGGTTGCCTTGGACGATGAAAACCCGTATGCCGGCACGGTTCAAGCGCACCATTTGTTCGCGGAAAAACAGCCCGGTGTGGAAATCCTGCCAGTCACGGTCATAGATGTCACCGGCCAGCAATAGGAAATCAACCGGCTCGTCCAAGGCCCGGTCGACTAGGCGCTCCAAGGCGGCCCGCGTTGCCGTGCGGAGCCGGGTTACGGGTGCGCCATCGTAGCGGTCAAGACCGCGCAGAGGGCTGTCGAGGTGCAGATCAGACGCATGGATGAAGCGCATTGGATAAGGTCGCTACTATGTGCAATGTGCCGCTTTAATATCAGATTGACAGGTGATGGGCCTTTGCCGCCAACGCTATCAAACCCCTTGTGTTGCAATAGGTAATAATACCATCTTGCTTTACTTCACCCTACTGTACAAAATGAGAATGGTAATTGTTGACAGTGATGCGCCGTGAGCGCAGAATTTCGCTGAATGGGTCAAAAACCCATTCACATTCCTAATCTATCGCTGAGTTGGTTGACCATGTCTGCCAAGGAACGGTTACTGGAGGTGGCGTTAACCCGCCACCGGGAAAGCTGTGGGAAAAACCAACTTGTTTAGCAACCCGGCGTTTCCCGCGGAGGCTATGGATGACTGCGGAAGTTAAGCGACTTTCAATTTGCCCTCGCAACAAGCCATCCCCCGGAAGGACAGGGCTTTGAGTGTCGCTTTACTTTCGCATCGCCCTTATATCTCCTTTGGATGCCGCATTTCAGGGGATACGAACATGAAGATCAAGAAAAACTACCCGCTTTACATTTCGGTCTTAGTGCTGTTTGGAGTCAGTTTGGCGTTTTCTCCAGGCAGCGAAGCTCTAGCAGGGGCTTCCTGCGGTACTGTCGCCGGTCATATACAAGACGAGGCTATGTGCGTAGGCCGCACAGCCGAAAGTCTCAAAGGTGCCGACGAAGATTATTTTCAAGATATGGACTATGGCATCACTAAAGATGCGCAGGCTGTGGCCTCCCAACTTGAACCTTTCGTACCAGGCATCAAGCCTGAGGATGCCGTCAAAGCGGTTGCGGTGGGGCGCAACAATTGGATAGTATGGACTGCCGGCAATGACCGGTTTTGGGACGATATTACCAAACAAAGCATAGGCACCCTCGATTTCCTCAAAGTTATTTCCAATCATCCGTCTTTGAAATTCAGCCGCGACAACCGCTGGAACTATCTTGGCCTAGTCAACGAACCTTGTTTTGAAAAGGGTGCGGGGCCGCGAAAAGACCGCTACGGGCTTTGGCTGGATACGCGCAACGCGGCTTGCCCACCTGATCCTTTTGAAAACGAAAAAAAATACCCAGGAGTGGTCATCGGCGCACGGGGCAAAAACATCCCGGCTGGTTCCTATTACGGATATGCAACGGGCATTGTCGGACTCCGTATATTCCCCAACCCGGACTTTGATGAAGCAGCCGCGAAGCGCTGGGACCCCGAGCGCTACTATAACGATCCCAGCTATTACCAAGACAAGAAATTGATAAAACCCTATCGGATAGGCATGTCTTGTGGCTTTTGCCATGTCGGGCCGAATCCAACCAACCCACCCAAAGACCCTGAGCATCCGAAGTGGGAAAATCTCAATTCCAATCCCGGCGCCCAGTATTTCTGGATAGACCGCATTTTCTCCTACCAAGCTGATGCGACTAGCTTCCCTTACCAGCTCTTCCGCACATCCAGGCCGGGAGCTTTGGACACCTCGATAATATCAACCGATTATATCAATAACCCACGCACCATGAATGCGGTTTATAACTTGGTTCCGCGTTTGCTGAATGCGAAAAAGTTTGGGCAAGAAAAGCTCGCCCACGGCGGTCTCGATAACGCCCAGTTCAACAGTTATGTGCCTGCGGATAGCGCACTCACCCAATTCTTCGCCGCACCCGATACCGTATTTACCCCCCGTGTGCTGAAGGACGGCGCCGATTCCGTAGGGGCTTTGGGGGCGTTGAACCGAGTCTTTGTCAATATCGGACTGTTCAGCGAAGAATGGACCGAGCATTTCAGGCCCTTGATCGGTGGCAAGGCCATTTCTCCCTTTCCCATCGCCACGGCACGTAAAAACTCGTCCTATTGGCAGGCTAATGAACTGCAGACTCCTAATTTGGCATTGTTTTTTGTCGCCACGGCCAAACCCGATTATCTGAAAAACGCACCTGGTGGCCCTGCACACCTGAGTTCGGATACCGACAAGCTGACACACGGTAAGGAAGTGTTCGGGGAACGTTGTGCGCGTTGCCATTCCAGCAAGTTGCCGGAAAAAGCCTACAGCTTCTTCCCCAACGGCTGCGTAGGCTCCAACTACCTGAGTTGCTGGAACAGTTATTGGGGTTGGACGAAAACAGACGAGTTCAAAAAGCAGATAAAGGAAATCGTCTTGAAGGAAGATTTCGTGAAAGACAATTACCTGTCCACCGAGCTGCGGGTTCCGGTGACGCTGCTTGAGACTAACGCTTGCAGTCCCTTGGCCACCAATGGCATTGAAGGAAACATCTGGGACAATTTCACCTCCGAGTCCTACAAAAATTTGCCGGCGGTGGGGAAAATCACGGTTCATCATCCTATTACTGGCGAACCCAGAGAGTATGACATGCCGGGTGGCGGGCGCGGCTATACCCGTCCGGCCTCTCTCATCAGCCTTTGGTCGACCGCTCCTTTCCTGTTAAACAACAGCGTGGGTGATTTTTATCCTAGCGGTTCTGTCGAGGATCGCTTGAAATCGTTTGACTCTGGGATCGAGCAAATGCTCTGGCCAGAAAAGCGCAAGGGCGACCGCAGCTTTGTCACCGCATCAGGCAAGAAGGTTCCGGGCATCATTGATGGGACAACGGAAACAAGCTATCTGCGCATACCAGTAGGTTTTCTACCTGATTTTCTGCAAAAGCCTGCGGTCTTGGATATCTTGGGGCTGGTCAAACCACAATTCTTCGGCGAGGAGGGCATTGAAATCGGCCCGATACCCAAGGGTACCCCGGTCAACCTGATCTCAAACATGAATCTGGACCCGACCGTGGAAAACCTTGTGCAGGTCGTGCCTACCATCCTCAAGATCAAAGGGGCTTTGAAGGCGATCCCGAAGGGGGCCAGCGACGCGGAAGCGATCAAGGTATACGAGAATCGCGACTTGGTGGATGCCATGCTCAAAATCAACAAATGCCCCGATTTCGTAGTCAATCGCGGACATTACTTCGGCACCGACTACTTCAAGGAGGAGCCTGGACTGAGCGACGACGACAAGCGGGCGCTAATCGAGTTTTTGAAGACCTTATAAGCACAGCCTGCCCCAAGGCAAACCCACAGGATTTGCCTTGGGGCTTTTTGTCATGCTAGAAATTAACGGAGATTAACGATTATGAGTAGCTACAGTGCTGATTACGAATATATCATCGTAGGTTCAGGGGCCGGGGGCGGAACTTTGGCCGCACGATTGGCCGAGCAAGGAAAGAAGGTATTGGTGTTGGAGGCGGGGGGCGACCCCCGCACTCTGAAGGGTGGCAACGCCATTGATCCTGATGGCAACCGCTTGCCGGAAGATTATGACGTTCCAGTGTTCCATGCCATATCCACGGAAAATAAAGCCATCCGCTGGGATTACTTCGTCCGCCACTACGCCGATGATACCCTGCAAAAGAAAGATGAAAAATATGTGGAGGACTATCAAGGCGAAAAGGTGGAAGGGATTCTTTATCCGCGGGCGGGATGCCTAGGCGGGTGTACAGCGCATAATGCCATGATCACAGTCTATCCCCATAACCAAGACTGGGATGATTTGGCGGCATTGACCGGAGACCCCTCGTGGAATTCCGATAATATGCGCAAGTATTTCGAGAAAATCGAAAATTGTAACCATCGCCCGCCAATTTACCGTTGGTTGGCCACGAAATTGGGATTCAATCCGACCCGCCATGGTTGGAGTGGTTGGTTGCAAACCGAAAAAGAAATCCCCGAGACGGCATTGGGTGACAAGTCCTTGCTTGAAACGCTAACCGCGCAAGTAAAGGAGGCTTTCAAAAACATTGGCAATCCTCTTAGCCAAATCGATTGGCTAATCCATGGGCAGGCCGATCCCAATGACTGGCGCCTAGTCAAGAAAAATGCCTTTGGCATCCGCTACGCGCCCATGCTGAACCGCAACCACACCCGCATAGGTTCTAGGGAGCGGTTGCTCGAAGTGCAGGTTGCCCACCCCGGCAATCTCACCATCGAACTGGATGCCCTCGTCACCAAGGTGCTTTTTGACGATGGCAACCGTGCGATTGGGGTGGAGTATCTCAAGGGCGCGCGGCTGTATGAGGCCCATGACCTGCCTAGCAAGGAACCAGGTGAAAAACGCGAAGTTTACGCTTCGTGCGAAGTCATCCTGGCAGGCGGCGCATTCAACACCCCGCAATTGCTTATGCTGTCGGGCATCGGGCCAAAGCAGGAACTGGCAAAGCACGGCATCCCCGTGCGCGTGGACTCGCCGGGAGTCGGCACGAATTTGCAGGACCGTTATGAAGTCGGTTTAGTCAACAGGATGAAATCCGACTGGGAAGTGTTGAAAGGTGCGCGGTATGCCAAAGGCGATCCGCAATACAAGCAGTGGGAAAGTGGCCGCACGGGCTTGCTAGGAACCGCGAAGGCAGGTGTGTACGCCAGTAATGGCGCAGTTCTCGCCGTCATAAAGCATTCCCTGCCAGAACGGCCCTTGCCGGATCTGTTCATCTTTGCCCTGCTGTCCAAGTTTGGTGGATATCAGCCGGGATATTCCATCGACATCACCCGGCATAACTATCTAACCTGGGCGGTTTTGAAAGCCCATACCAACAATACCGCTGGTGAAGTGCGCTTGAAATCCTCCAATCCGCGCGAGCGGCCCTTGATCAATTTCAAGTATTTTGAAGAAGGCAATGATCTCAAGCAAGAGGATCTGAAGTCTGTTGTCGAAGGGGTCAAATTTGTGCGCAAATTGACCGCGCCATTAAAAGCCCAAGGGCTGATCGCAGAGGAAACCAGCCCCGGTGAAGCTGTGCAGACCGATGAGCAAATTGCCGATTTCGTCAAATATCAGTCCTGGGGACACCATGCGTCATGCACCTGCCCCATCGGCAGGGATGGCGACCCCTACGCGGTTCTGGATGGGAATTTTAGAGTGCGGGGGGTGAAAAATCTCCGCGTAGTGGATGCCTCTGTGTTTCCGCGCATCCCAGGTTTTTTTATCGTCAGCGCCATCTATTTGATCGCTGAAAAAGCCGCTGATGCCATTCTCACGAATGCCTGATCGGCAACGCCATTCTTCAAGCTCCCAGCCGCAACCAAGAGCCGTTGCCGACAGGGGGCAAAACTGCCCATCGAGGAGTCAAAACCATGAGCTACGCCCGATTGATTTGCAAATCTCTGTTTATTTCCCTTGCCGCGATGGCTTGCCTCATATTTCCGTTGGAATGCCCATCTGCGGACCATAACGACCCAAACGCCATTAACTCGATATTCTCCGATATTCAGCCTAGCGGTGCCGATCTTTACGATCTTTTTGGATTTCCAAGCGACGATAAAACCGGCGGTGAAAAGGTTGTAGTGGCACTTACGTTTGCATCTATACCGGATACAGGGATTTTCGACACCGACTTGCTTTATAGGATAAATCTGCTCCCGGACCCCCGGATTTCCTCCTCGCCATTGTCCAGCCAAGGTTTGGAGGACATCCTCAAATATGCCGAGGCCATCAAGTCCAAGTACCTTGTCAAAAACCCATCGGAAATAAGGGTCAGCTTCAACAAGAAAAACCAGGCAAAGGTCGATTTCATCGGTTTTCCGGGTGGCGGCTTTTCCAAGATAATCGACACTAATAAAACAGTGATCATTGAAGCGCCGGATGGAAATCCGATTAAAACTTTCATTGGAGGCAGGGATGACGCATTTTTCAATGATTTGCCGGGATTCTTCCGCTCGATCAACTATGCGCCACAATTCTACAACATTCCAAATGCCATGAAGACTGAACGGGAATTGCCCATACCCAAAACGCTAATTGAACTGGAGGGCAATCGTTTGTTCAATTTCAATCCGAGCAAGCCTTTGTTGGGCCAGGGAGAAAAAGAGGATCTTCCCAAAGGGCCGCTTACTTGGTCAGGCAATAAGTTTTACAAGGACGAGAAGGGTAATTATCGCTTCGTCTATAGCGGCAAAGACGCTCGTGCGGGTAAGAATGTCAACGCCATTATACTGGAAATACCCTTAAAATTTATCACCAAAAAACCTGAGCAAGACAGAATAGTCCGTGCCTGGGGGGAAAGCTGGGTATTAAAAGCCTCAGGCAAAATCAAAACGATACCCAATAACGGTGGGTATTCCTTCAATTTTTTGCGTCAAGCTTGGGCAGGCACCGTACCTGCTGACTCGGAATTCAACAGTGACGTTGCGAATTATAAACGAGTCGATGTCGACGGCGTGCCATTTCTGGATGCGGCCTTAAACGAACGGGAGGACGATAGGCAGATGGCTCAGAACATTACCTTAGCCGAACATTATGTAAAACGCTTGGCGCATCTGGGCTGGGGATTTGGGCCATCGATTAGCGCATTGGGCCTAGGCACCTGCTTTGACCACGGCAATTCCCCGGTGTCGGTGCATAAAACCTACGCCCTCGCCATAGAGGCCTTGCCACGGGCCAAAAAGTGTCTGTTCCAGCGTATCAATATGCCGGACAACTCTTGGAACAAGAAGAATCTCGACATTAAGCCACCGAGAACTTTCGAGATATTCATACCCAATGTTGCTTCAATTGATATGGATACCACGGGCACCTGGCCGTTCGGCAGAAGACTGGAAGATCAAGTGGCATCAAGATTCTTGTCGGTTTTCTTGGACATGGAAACTGGCTGCGGCGGGAAGCCTTGCAATATTGAAACCCTGCAAAATCAGGCATTATGGGACAACGCTCCGATTCTGCCAAAAACCCCGCCAAACCCGGTAAAAAACGACAAGGAATTCCTCAAAGAATTCCCCTACTTAGCCCAACCTTGGTAATTGGTACATAGGGCGAGGCAATGCGACTGTTTAAAATAATGTCCGCCCTAGTTTTAATCGCGAGCTTATTGCTCGCCATCCAAGCGACACTAGGCAAACGCAAAACAGATTATGATGACGAGCTGAATAAAATCCAGAGCGACATAACAAATGCTAAAAATGATGCCAACTCCCCTCCTAACGAGGCCGCTGCCAAGCTGAGTTACCTGTTGTATCTTCAAGCCTCGCTAACGGGGAGCGTTGAGCACATAAGGCTGGCTAAAGCCAAAATCGAAAGGACTTTGCAAACATTTTCCTCATCCGAAGAGCTTTACCTAGCCGAAGCGAACATTAATCTGAAACTGCATCAATTGCACGATGCCAACGAGGTTCTTAATAAACTGCCGGATTTGTCGGACAATACAAAAGCGCTTGCCTTAAAAGCCGACATTGCCATGCAGGAAGGGAACTATGCCGAGGCAAAAAGTAGCTATGAAGCTAATCTCCTACGCAGGCGAAGTTGGGACAATATTGCCCGTCTCGCTTATTTAAAATCCATCTTCGGCGATATCGCCAATGCTGAAGCCTTATATGTACAGGCGGAAGATGAAATAAGCGCCAAAGAGATGCGCTCTTATGCCTGGGTGGAACTGCAAAGAGGCTTTTTGGACTTTAACCACGGACGCTATGAAGCGGCGATGGCTCATTATCGACAGGCCGAAAAGGCTTATTCGGGTTATTGGCTAGTCCATGAATACCTAGCCGAATGCTTGGGTGCGGAACGCAGGTATCAAGAGGCGGTGTCGCTATTCGAAAATGTGCTGGAGCGATCACCTAGGCCTGAAGTACAGCAGGCCCTGGGTGATCTTTACATTTTCATGGGCAAACCAGAAATGGCGAAGGCTTGGCATGACCGGGCGTTGGCTACCTATCTGGACTCGGCGCAGCGCGGTGAAGTGCTTTATTTTCACCACCTTGCTTCATTTTATGCGGATGTCCGCGAAAATGGAGAGGAAGCCATCAAATGGGCCGGCAAGGATCTGGGCATAAGGCAGAACTTCGCGGCCCATGATGCCATGGCTTGGGCCTTGTACCGGGCCGGTCGATTCGACGAAAGCTTGGCTGAGGCGAAAGTGGCGCTTGCCACTGGTGCCAGTGACGCCCGCTTGCTTTTCCATGCCGCGATGATTCATTTGGCGGTCGGACTGGCCGATGAAGGCAGGCAATTGTTGAGCAGGGCCGGCCAGGTGAATCCCCGCTATGATGCCTTCCATGTACACCGTTGACAGGCATTGTGGCAAGCCCAAAGCGCCATTCGGCTTGCTAAGGGTGTTGCTTAGCCTGTTGTTTTGTGTGTTGTTTCACGGGAAAATTGTGGCGCATCCTGTTGCACAAGGTGCTCTGGAGGTGCTGGTCTATACCGACCGCGTGGGTATCCGTGCGGCGGTATCCAGTGAAGAGGTGTTGGTTGCATCGGCCCTGGCTGGAAAAAATGCCAACAGTTTCGCCGTTGCGGCAAAGGGCCACGGCGATTACCTGCTATCCCATATCCATGTGGCGGTCAATGGGAGGGAATTGCAGGGGCGGGAAGCCAGGCTGGTCGAAGCCGGCGCAGCAAGGCCCGTGTATCAACTCGACTACCGTTTGCAGAGTGGAGAGCTGCCGCAACGGATAGAATTCCGCGAAGACGTACTCCGCGAGTTCGAATTCGCTCCGGGCAATCAGTGGGAGGCAAGCTATCTGGTCAGTATCGCCCAACAGGGTTATCCGACGGTAGAGGGCATGCTGCTGTCATTCTCGCAACCTTTGAAGTTTGAGCGTCAGACGCAATGTCAAGAAGGCTCGTTGTTGGGTATGCCACCTATGGTGTGGGCGTTTGCCAGGCATGGCATCGTGCATATTCTCAGCGGATACGACCATCTGCTTTTCGTCGCTGCTTTGGTATTGGCGGCCGCCGGATTATGGGATCTGATCAAGGTAATCAGCGCCTTCACTTTGGCCCACACAGTCACCCTTACCCTGTCCGCGTTAGATTTGTTCCGGCTACCGTCGCTGATTGTGGAACCGATGATTGCAGCAAGCATAGTCATCGTTGCCGTGCAGAATATTTTTTGGCCAAGTGGCAGCCGGGGCTGGAGTCGCTTGGCGGCGGCGTTTCTGTTCGGACTGTTCCATGGCTTGGGCTTTGCCGGTGGCTTGCTGGACGCCATGTCAGGCATGACATCGGTCAGTGCGGCCCTGGCGATCGCCTCGTTCAGTGCCGGGGTGGAAATCGGGCATCAAATCGTCGTGTTGCCGACTTATTGCGGGCTAAGCCTGCTGCGCCGTTCCGCAATAGCGGGTCAGTTCAGCCAGCAAATGACGGTCCAGCGCTACGGTTCGGCGCTTATCTCGGTGGCCGGAATGGTTTATCTGGTTGCTGCCTTGTGGTGAAGTATAGCGTTTTTACAGCGTTTTTAATATCGAAGAGTTACTTGTTGGGTTAGATTGTGGCTCGCTTCGCTCGCACAATCTAACCTGTTGGGGTTAATTGCTTATGAGATGGCGCAGCAGTGGATCGAAGCGGGCAAAGAAATAGCCTTGCTAGCCTTGATCGAAAGCTATGTCTTTTTGGACGGTCAAGTACGCGCAGACTTGATGCGGGAAGCCGAAGATAAGGAACGTTTATTGGCTCACTTCCTTGAAGACTTAAAAAAAGTCATGGGAAATGGGTTAAACCCGGAGGGGTCATCGCAACATCTGCTGCCGCAAGAGCAATTGGAGCGTATATGGAAGGAATTAACAATAGGCACCCCTTCACCAGTATCACCGGATTTACAGTATATCCATCAATGGTGGCGAGTCTTTCAGGCCAATGTAAAAGCAATAGCCCACTACATTCCTAAACCCTGCTCGCAACCCTTGGTGCTTTTCCACGGAGATACTGATCCCACAGGCTGCGACCTTGGTTGGAGTCCATTGGCGGTGGCGGGTTTACATAAACACCTGCTTGGGGGTGACCACTACTCTATATTACAGTCGCCGCTGGTGGGGGATGTGGCAGCATTGCTGAATACCTATATGGCTATTATTGCCCAACCCCCGAAATTGTAAAATCGGTCAAATAACGGCCATTTTCTGTCCTGTAGAACTTGGGGGAGGAATACACGCCAAGGCGGCTCGCAAGAGCACACCAAAACACATCACGATGGGCGAATTGCCCGAGGCCGAGCGGTTCAAGCAACTGGGTACGCAGAGCAAGCACCTCGTCGACACCCTCAAAATGATCGCCTACCGGGCGGAGACCGCCATGGCGGACATCCTGCGCAAGCGAGGCCAACTGGCCCGCCCCAACGAGGCGCGCAGCCTGTTGCGGGCGATTTGCAAAACCGATGCCGATATCCTGCCCGATATTTCGTCTTCAACTAATGCTGAGATATAAACCTCGAATTGGCTCTTGGAGTTGAGCCACCAATCTGAAGTGATAGCCTGACGCGCAGCCTTGACGACATCCCTGCTTGGCCGTGACGTGAGGTAGCTTATGATGGAGGATTCAATGCAGACAGATGCGGGCAAAAGCGGTGTGGGACGTATTCGTTCTTTGAAAAAACTTTCATAGAGCTTTGCGGCATTTTTATACATATTAAGATTGTTCCGAATGTCTCCTTCAAACGGAATCTTGGAAGGATTAGGTTTATTTTCCTGTTCATCCTTTGTAGAGTATTCAAGTGTGTTTATCACTTCCCGCTCATAGGTTCCTTTTGCAAAATGCTCGTCCAAACTTCTATTGAATAGCGTAAGTACACCTACTAAGTTGCTTAAGGCGGCTAGGGTATATTTTAGTGCACAGCCTGAAGGAAACCCTTGATATAATTCCCTGGCAGGTCAATAGTTTCGTATTCCTGCTTCTCCGAACCTAGCTTGAGCAGTAACCCACTGGTTTGAAAGGCTTCCAAAGCCGAACGCGACAGCTCGACATTCGCTTGATCGCGGAACAAGCAGGCGTATACTAGGTTGTTGAAAAACTGGCACCGCTGGGTTTGGTGGCTCTGGCTGACCAGCGGACGGCTGGTGCCATTGGCGAATTTTACCGCATCGTAATGGCGGAGGCTCCCGCCATATTGGGCATCAATCGACAGTTGGTACAAAATGTCGTCCCCTTTGGGCGATTTGCGGGCACCCAAGCGGTAGTAAACGCTATCGTATCCATAGAATAGGGTACGATAATGGCTGATTTGCAATTCAGGGGCGCGCCATACGATATCGTTTCCCGCATCCATCATCGACTTTTTCACGGTTTGCGCAATCGCATCGGGCGATGCCTGCCGAAGGTTTGCCGCACAGCCACAAAGACTGCAAAGCACGATTAGGCAAATAACGAATTTTAGATACAGCATTTTTAATGTCAATTGATTACTGTGTTTAGTTCGTAGAGCTGGCCATGCCCGCGATTGCTTGGGCCGATTCTGCATAGTGGATTATTTACTGATGTTACGCACAGGCCCCTGTGCTGTTGTCTGCAAAGGATTGCCGATGTGCGAATTCGTTTTGGAGCGTCAAGGCTTGCCTTGACAGGCAAAGCGAGCTTTGCCACTCCAATGCG
>CAIZPP010000034.1 GCA_903934875.1 uncultured Methylococcaceae bacterium | reverse complement strand
GCATTGCTCGCCAATGACAGGGTCGAGGGCTTATTGGGCCAACTGTCCGACCCTGCGACTGCGGAACATGCAAAAGACGGTCTTATCCGCTTGCTGCTTGACCGGCATGGCACCGGGCGTATCTTATTCCGCAATACCCGCGCCACGGTCAAAGGGTTTCCCGAACGGCGTGTCCATGTCCAGGCGCTTCCTAATCCGCCGCAGTATGCATCGGCGCAAGGCGAGGGCGGAAGTCTGGAGGAACTGATTTTCCCTGAAATCCGCCATCGCCAGTCTGGGTCCAGCCCGGTATGGTGGCGTTTTGACCCGCGAATCCGCTGGTTGCTGGACATACTCAGCCAGATCAAGCCAGCCAAGGCCTTGGTGATCTGTGCCAAGGCCCAAACCGCCGTTGACTTGGAAGAAGCCATCCGCGTTCTAGGCGGCATTTGTGCGGCGGCTTTCCATGAAGGACTGACGATCATTGCCCGGGACCGTGCGGCGGCTTGGTTTGCCGACGAAGAGGGTGGGGCGCAGGTCTTAGTCTGTTCGGAGATTGGCAGTGAAGGCCGCAACTTCCAGTTTGCGCATCATTTGATTCTCTTTGACCTGCCGCTATATCCCGACCAATTGGACCAGCGCATTGGTCGCCTTGACCGCATAGGACAGAGAGAGACCATACAGATTCATGCGTCCTGGCTGGAAGATAGCGCACAGGCCGTTCTGTTTGAATGGTACAGCCAAGGCTTGAATGCTTTCAGCCAGACCAACCCTGCTGGCTCTGCGGTGTTCGCGCGTTTGCGCGGCGAACTTGAGCTGCTTTTGCGGGAACCTGACAAAAGGCGGAGCAGCAAGCTGATCGCTTCGGCCAAACGATTGAACAGCGAGATTTTGGCGGAATTGCATCAAGGGCGCGACCGCTTGCTGGAACTAAACTCCTGCCGCAACAAGGAAGCCGATAGCTTGGCCGGACTGATTCAACGGGAAGAGGGCAAAGAGGATTTATGGCCCTATCTGGAGGATGTCTTCGAAGTATATGGGATTAACGTGGAGGAGCATTCCGAGCATTGCCATATTCTGCTGCCCGGTGACCATATGCGTGTGCCCAATTTTCCAGAACTGCCCGAAGACGGTGCCACTGTCACCTTGCAGCGGAATATTGGCCTTGCCCGCGAAGATATGCTGTTTCTGACCTGGGAACATCCCATGGTGCGCGGTGCTATGGACCTTATCCTCAACAACGCCAATGGCAACGCCGCTTTTGCACTGGTCCACCAGAAAGATATGGATATTGGCCAATTATTGCTGGAGGCCATCTTCTTGGTTGAATGTTCGGCACCTAAGCGACTCGGCGCAGGCCGCTATCTGCCGCAAACATTGATCCGTATTCTACTGGATGCCGAATTACAGGATATCAGTGTGCTGCCTTTCGCTAGCCTGGAAGTTATCCAGGCTCCGTTTGACCGGGAAGAGGTTGCCAACCTGCTGCGCAGCCAGCGCAAAGCCATCGAGCGCATGCTCAAACAGGCCGGACAGGTCGCAGTTATGCGCTTGCCTGGCATAATCAGTGTCGCCAACACCCAGATGCTGGAATATGCGACAGGCGAGTTGAAGCGGCTTTCCGCGTTGAGAAAAGTAAACCCGTATGTGCGGCAGGAAGAATTGGACCAAATCAAATCCAACACGCTAGAATTGCACGGCCATTTGCAATCCGCACAATTGCGGCTGGATGCCATTCGGGTGATGCTGGTGGCATAGTAATTGATGATATTGCTCCCCTCGCCCGCTTGCGGGGTGAGCGAAGCAAGGAGGCGAAGCCGGCAGGGGTGAGGGCAAAGTGAAGGATGGGCAAAGGCCGCTAGGCCGTGCCCATCTTGGTAGAAGCGGTTTGATGTGCACGGCCTAGCGACCTTTGCCCATCCTTCTACCAGTCAACCATTTTCAGATTGATTCGGGAGTAGCACCACCATATGCCTTATCAAGTAACCATCTGATATTAAAAACACTGTATGCCCAGCGGCGATCTTTTCAAGACCATTGCACAGCATATTCAAGCATCCACCGGCAAGCCGTTTGTGCTGCGCCAGGCGGCATCTGTCGGCGGTGGCTGCATTAATTCCGCTTACCGTCTGCAAGGCGATGTCGGTGCTTTTTTTGTCAAACTTAACCGGAAGGACCGGCTGCCCATGTTCGCAGCCGAAGCCCGTGGCTTGGACGAGCTTGCCGCCACCGCGACGGTGTGCGTGCCCCGGCCTGTCTGTCATGGGCTGGTCGGTGAGCAGTCGTATCTGGTATTGGAATGTCTGGAATTACGCCCTGCCGGGGCCGCCTGTGACCGTTTGCTAGGGCAGCGACTCGCTGCCATGCACCGGGTTGTCCAGCCTTTTTGCGGCTGGCACAGTGACAACACCATAGGCTCCAACCCGCAGCCCAACAACCGGCACTCGGATTGGGTTAAGTTTTTTACCCAACAGCGCTTGGGTTTCCAGCTCAAACTGGCTGAAACTCAAGGGTTTGGGGGAAAGTTGCAACGGCAAGGCGAAAAGTTAATGGAGCGCCTGCCGGCATTTTTTGTGTCCTACCAGCCGCAACCCTCCCTGCTGCATGGCGACTTATGGGGGGGCAACTATGCTGGAGATGATGCTGGACAGCCCGTGATATTCGACCCGGCTTGTTATTATGGCGACCGCGAGGCCGACATTGCCATGACGGAGCTTTTTGGCGGGTTTGGCCGTGACTTTCAGCCAGCTTATGCGGATGCCTATCCACTTGATGCGGGATATCGCACCCGTAAAAACCTTTACAACCTCTATCACATCATCAATCATCTGAACCTTTTCGGTGCTGGCTATCTTGCCCAAGCCGAAACCATGATTGAACGGCTACTTTCAGAAGCATAGCCGCAATGCTCAGTTTGGGCCAGAAACGATAAATATAACCCCGTCATTTCGGCAGGGATGCCGAAATCCAGCGACCATGGATGGCAAGCGTGTGATTATAGGGCACTGCGGTAGTAAAGCAACATTACACTCCCTCTCCCTCCGGGAGAGGGTTGGGGTGAGGGCAAATCGAATGTAGCTTTACTAACGCAGTCATCTATATGATAGGCTTAAATCCGTTGTTTTGTTACCGTCCTTGGCCTTTGGATGGGATGTTCCTTATTGGAACATAAAGCGGATTTCGATTGACTTCCTCATTGCTATAGATTAACTCCGAGTCTCACCATGCCTAGCCAAGATGGGTTGCCCGCTATCTTACAGGCTTTCGCGCTGCCCCCCGGTTTGCCGATCGCCTTTCTTATTCTTGCCCTACTGTCCCGCCGCCCCAAGCCGCGCAGGTTTTTCTTAGTGCTTGGATTAGGCCTTTTATATCTGACCAGCATTCCCGCCACAGCCAATTGGTTAATTGGCCGGTTGGAGAGGGTTTTCCCCCTGGTGTCATTGGAGAAGACCGCCGCCGAGGCCATCGTGGTGCTGGGTGCGGACCGACACCGTGCTGCCCCGGAATACGGCGGCGATAGCATTGCCAGTTTGGGCCTGGAAAGGCTGCGTTATGCGGCAAGGCTGGGGAAAATATCCGGTTTGCCGATTTTGACCAGTGGCGGATGTGCCACTTCCAAAGATGTGATTCCTGAGGCCGAATTGATGGGCACGGCCTTGCAGGAATTCGGCGTGGAGGCCCGTTGGCAGGAAGGCAGAAGCCAAAACACCTTCGAGAATGCGCTGTTTTCTAGCCAAATCCTCAAAGGGGTGGGCATAGGCGAAATCATACTGGTTACCCAGGCATGGCACATGCCTAGGGCGGTCGAGGCATTTGAGAAAGCGGGAATGCGGGTCGTCCCCGCACCGACCGGATATCTAGTCACAGACCAGAAAACCGGCTTCCGGGATTTTTTGCCTAGCGCAACAGCGGTGCAAATAAGCTATTGGGCTTTGCATGAAATGCTAGGCATGGGGTGGTATCACTATCGGTATTACAGCGTTTTTAATATCAAATGATTACTTGTTAGGTTATATCATTTTACAAGGCAATTCTCACACAGGATTGTTTGAATGAGTGT
>CAIZPP010000033.1 GCA_903934875.1 uncultured Methylococcaceae bacterium | reverse complement strand
GGCTGTTTTTACCCAACCCCTCGAAAAGGTAAAATTAGCAGAAAACCGCAATAACGCGAGAATTCGTCAACGATGACAAGCATCCTTGCCGCCGTGCTTGGAAAACTTCCCGTGGGCGGCAGCGCCAGACAAGCAAGCTTGTCTGGCCCTCCGCGCCCGTCAGGGGACGCGCATCAGTCATAGACTCATGCCAATGACCGGAAGCGGCCCGCCGAACAGCGAAGTCCCAAGGAAAACCGCCACGGGAAACGGGTTTAAACCGAGCGGTTCAAATTCAGCGCAAACCCTCATGGAACCTGACTATTTCGGCATCCTATGAGAGTTTTTACCGTTTGTGCAAACGCACCTAAATGCGTTTTTCCTACTTTACTCCCTAATCACTACAAAATTGGACAAAGTGTAGGATGGGCAAAGGCCCCCAAAGGGCCGTGCCCATCTTGGTCGGCGCAGTTTGATGGGCACGGCCTAGCGGCCTTTGCCCATCCTACCAATCAACCATTTTTAGAGTGATAAGGGAGTAGTACACTATCTGTGGGGTATGGACGAAACCTGTCCGTTTCGGACAACCCATACCCGTTTTTACCGCGTCAACCAACCCTAATCGACAACCAACGCAACCATGACCATGGCAGCCAATTCGCGCCGTTTGTCCATCTTGTCCGCCGCCGAGGTCGATGACCTGTACGGCTTGCCGAATTTCACCCCGGACGAGCGGGGTCTGTATTTCGATCTGAGTGCCAAGGAGTCCGATGCGGTGGGTTCTGTCCACACGGCTTCGGTTGCCGTGCATTTGATTTTACAGCTTGGCTACTTTAAGGCCAAGCGCCAATTTTTCGTTTACGAAAACCAAACCGTATTAGAAGACTTGGGGTACATCGTTGGGCGTTATTTCCCGGACAAGGGCTTGGCATCAGTCAAGCCGCTGTCCAAACCCACGCGCCTTGAGCAGCAAGGGGTCATCCTCAAACTGTTCGACTATAGGCTCTGCGACAGCGCCATCAGGCTTGAGTTGGAAAACAAGGCGGAACGGACCGCGATGATATCGACGCACCCCGCCTATATCTTGCGGGAACTGTTGCATTACCTTGACAACCGGCGCTGCGTGGCGCCGGGCTACACCTCGCTGCAAGACATGGTTTCCCGCGCCGTGGTGAAGGAACGGAACCGGCTTACGCAAAAGCTGGACAGCGCCATGACGCCTGAGGTCAAACAGCAGATGGACAGGGTGTTGCAGGCCGACGATAGCGCCTACCGCATCGGCGCACTCAAGCGCGAACCCAGGGACTTCACTTACAAGGAACTCCGCCAAGAGGTCGACCGCCGGAAATTCTTCCAGCCGCTGCACGCCTTTGCCAAAACTTTCCTGGCCTCGGCGGGGATATCCCAGGAAAGCGGCAAGTATTACGCGTCGTTGCTTAAATTCTACACTGTCTACAAGCTGCAGCGCATGCCGGAAGCGACGGCGCGGCTATATCTATTGTGTTTTGCGTACCATCGCTTTCGCCAAATCAACGACAATTTGGTCGAGGCGTTCCTGCACCTGGTCGACCAATACAGGCAACGGGCCAAGCTGGCCGCAGAGGCGGCGATGCACAAGGCCATCGGCGAGGCGGCGGAAAACCTCCATGCCGCTGGGGAAGTGCTCGGTTTGTTCGTCGATGCGTCAATACCAGGCGACACGCCGTTCGATGCGGTGAAGGAGAAGGCTTTTTCCTTGCTCGAACCCGGTCATTTCTCCCGCGTGTCAGACTACATGCGCAAGGTTTCCTTCGACAAGGCGGGCTTCGAATGGGCTTACTACTCCACGCTGTCGCATGCCTTCAAGCGAAACCTGCGGCACTTGTTCACCGACCTTGAGTTTGCCGGACGGGTGGACGACGCGCCGCTGCTGGAAGCGGTCACTTTCCTGCAGGAACTGCTCCGGCAGGGTAAGTCGCCGCGCCAAACCAATCCGGCAAGCTTTCCGGTTGCCGTCATCCCGAAAGGCCTGCAACAATACCTGTTTACTGCCCAGGCGGATGGCGAAAAGCGCCTGGACGCGGACCGCTACGAGTTCCTGGTCTACCGCCTGCTGCACCATGCGTTGGAATCCGGGGATGTGTTCGTCCACGACAGCACGGAGTTCAGGCGTTTCGAGGACGATCTGATCAGCGATGCCCGGTGGCTGGAAAAGGATGCAGTCCTGCGCGAAATCGGCTCGCCCGTCCTGCTGGCGCCGATCAAAGACACGCTGGCAAACTTCGAGGCCATACTGGAAGCCAAATTCAAATCCGTCAACCAGCGCATCAAGGATGGCCTCAACCCGCACATCAAAATCACCGGCAAGGGGGACAAGCAGCGCTGGACGCTGGCCTATCCGAGCGAGGAGGAACCGGTGGACAGCCCCTTCTATGACCGGCTGCAGGGGATCGGCATCGCCGACCTGCTGTGGTTTGTCGCGTCGAAGACCGGGTTCATGGGGGCATTCACCCATGTGCTCGACCGTTACGTGAAGCAGGAACCGGAACCGCGCGAGATACTGGCCTGCATCGTGGCGATGGGCACCAACATGGGGTTGTGGAAAATGGCGGAGGTGTCTGCCCTTGACCATCAATCCTTGTTGGGCGCATCGCGCAATTACATGCGCCTGGAAACCGTGCGCGATGCCAACGACGCAATCGCCAACGCGATTTCGGCGCTACCGGCATTCCACCTCTACGACATCGGGGATGCCGTGCACTCCAGCAGCGACGGCCAGCGCATCGAAACGCAGATCGACACGGTCAATGCGCGGCACTCGCCCAAGTACTTCGGCCTGCAAAAAGGCGTGAGCAGTTGTACGCTGGTGGCCAATCATGTGCCGATCAATGCCAAGGTCATCGGCACCCACGAGCACGAGAGCCATTACGTGTTCGACCTGCTGTACAACAATACCACGGACATCAAGCCGGAACGGCATTCGACCGACACGCACGGCACCAACCAAGTCAATTATTGGAGTTTGTATGTGTTCGGTTATCAATTCGCGCCACGCTACCGCGACCTGCACAAGAAAATGGACACCCTGGTCGGGTTCCAGCAACCTAGCCAGTATGAGGGTTTCCTCATCAAGCCATCGCGTAAAGCCAATGGCGAGTTGGTTGAAACGGAATGGCCCACCGTTCAGCGGATCATGGCATCGTTGGCGGAAAAGGACACGACGCAAGCCACCATCGTCCGCAAGCTGAGCAGCTACACGCGACAGAACCAAACCAAGAAGGCCTTGTGGGAATTGGAGAACATCTGCCGGACAATTTACATCCTCGACTTCATTGACGATGTGACGTTGCGGCAGCGTGTGCAAAAGGCGCTAAACCGTGGCGAGGCCTACCACCGGTTGCGCCGCGCCGTGGCCTATGTCAACGGCGGGAAGTTCCGCGTTAAAACCGAGGAGGAACAACAGATATGGAACGAGTGTTCGCGGCTCATTACCAATGCGATCATTTATTACAACACGCTACTGCTATCGCGCGTATATGAGCAAAAACTGGCGGCTGGCGACCAGGAGGCGATAGCTGTCCTCAAGGGTGTTTCGCCAGTGGCTTGGCAGCATGTCAATCTGATTGGGAAGATCGAATTCAGCACATCAGAGCCGAAAGTGGACATTGATGCTTTGGCCGCCAGTTGCGGTGATCCGGCCTTGTGGAACAAGGTCGTGCGAAAGGATCCGGGGGAGAATTAGGCTAATTTTACCTTTTCGAGGGGTTGGGTAAAAACAGCCGAACTGCTACTCGCACGGGGTGGCCCCTTGTTGTCCGCAGAACAACGGCAATGGATCGAACTGCTGGTGTCCAAGCCGCTTAGGCTCTATGAAGTGGTGGAGGTGGGGCAGGGAAGAAATATGTGCTTGCAAGACTTCTTGCTTCCCGCACTCCCCCCGGTTATTGTCCAGGAAAAGGCGGGATCACGACAAGCGGCCAGATTCGATCTGTTGGCGGCAAGGGTTTTGCCGGTTGACGGACACCATGAACTGTCTGGTGCCTTGTATTTGTTTCCCCGTCATCAAAGCAAGGATTTGACTGCGGAACTCCGCCGCGAACTGGAGGGCGTCAAACCCGAATCTATTTTCGCCAAAGAAATCACAAGCGTCATCATTCCCTGTCACTGGCTAAAGTTGGTTGTAACCCCTTTCGAGATATCACAACTTTTCGATCATATGCACGGGTGCCCCCGACTGCTGACCACCGATCACTATCGAGTTAAAGACTGGAAAGCACTGTGCCAGGCCTTATCCGGTGAAGCCGATGTCGAAGGAAGCCGAGAAGAAGGCTGGAGCCGATTTTTCGAAGGGGAAAACGGGCTGCCACTACGTGAGGGCGTCACGATTGAACCGGGCAAGTGTTCGGATCGGGTAAGCGTGACCTATTGCACCAAACGGTACGCCAACGCAGGCCGGTTTTGGTTTGAACGGATTGCAAGGCATGCCGCAATCTTTATCGGTCGCGAAATACATGAATCTTAAGGATGCATCACTCAGATGCAGCCGTTCTCCGATTTACCGATACTTCACTGGGCTTAGCGAACCGGTGTTTCAAATTGAAGCGTACCCCAATCTGACACTTGAGAGGGGTGGCAGGGCGATGATTGATTGTTATTTGTTTGTCATGGTATGTCATGACGTCCGTGTCCACGCCATGTCATGCTTACACTTCATGACGATGCATTTCACGCCATGTCATTTCATTTTCAATTGCGCACAACGCTAGGTTATGTCAAATCGACCGGACGGCGGCGAATTTCAAGCATGAAGGCGGTCTGCATGTGTAGGATGATCCGTAGCACCGTAACAGGGCAATCGCGCTATGTTTTTTGTTCGCCAAAGATCAACCGCTTACGGCATCCAGTGCGCGCCCCATCACGTCATCATTCAACATTTCGGCAGTGATGCCCGGACCCAGCAGCCGCCCCACCGGCTTGCCCCTGAAAAAATCGGGCGTCAGGTACAAGGCCCGCTGCACAAAGCCAAGGCCAATCAAGATCATCGCCTTGACAGCCATCCCCACGGAGACGTTGCGCTGCTCAAGGTCCTGCGGAATCATGGCGTCGATTTTCTCGACAAGGCCCAATTCATCGACCATGCCCGCCACCAGACCGTGATGGTCGAGCGTGTGGCTCGCGTAGGGGTTCTCATCGGGTACGGAAGGAAGGTTGGTGGATGCCATGGTTCAATTCGATTGCAAAAGCGCAATTGTAACAAAAGGGGTGCGGAATCACGGTTACAAGGCAATCAGTTGGGGAATTGACTGTTCGTTGGCCGATTGTGCCAGGCAGCATTATGTCCATGACCCTGCCAAACGCCTAACGCCATCTTGAGGTTAAGCATGTGGGCGATTTTTGCAGTACCCCCCATCTGGTTACCTGTATTGAAGGTTCTGTTCCAACGGGTGTATGGTGCGACTATCTGCAAGCTCCGATCCAATTCTCTAGGTATACCACTTATTTCAAGTTCATGATTCATGGTATTAACATGTGTACTCGAATTCACTCGATAGAATATATTTTTCTCTGTTTTATCATACGTTTGTGAATCCTGAGAATAAGCGGTTAATGTAGTCATGAAAGAAATTATTATGACTATGTAGCTGATCAACGAGTTAAGCATATGGGTCAAGTGCATCAATGGTAATGTAAAATGGGTTAATATGGAGCAGCTAGACCATCGGTTAAAATGAAGTCATATGCCTGATAATGAATATCTCAAACGTATGCCCATTCCCCTGCATATGTATACGGACATTTCCTGTCTGGAAATTAGAATCGATCTGGATCCAAGCAATGTCAATGCCAAACCCATCCAAGGCCGCCATGAGTTCATCGCCATCCGTGTCGTCGCCGACCCGGCTGATCAACGATGGATGCAAGCCAAAAGCCCGCAAATGGCGGGCGACATTGAACGGCGCACCGTCAGCCAAGCGCTGATAAACAAAGTCGTCAATCAGCAATTCGCCGAACAGCAGGACTCGATCCGCACGGGGAATCTTTTCTTGAAGCTTGATGGATGGACTTGTCATAGGCGACAGGCTCTGCATGGATGCATAATATATTCGTACAAATATAATATAACCTTACCCCACATCCATATCAGTTGTCAAACTGGATGGCGATTTGGCTTGGAGGCTACGCATGAAGATTTTCGATGTACTTTCCAACTCGGTGGCCGTGGTCACTTGTATGGGGTCGGCACCGCCCATCGACGAACTCATGCACCGTTTGGATCGGTTGATGTACGATGCCAAAGAGCATGGAAAGAACTCTGTGCGCTACTAGACCGTCACAACACCAACCGATTAACCGTCAGATGCGGCTTTTGACCGCTGCGGGTTTCACCCAAACCACAAGCTCGAAATCGAGGCTGCTGTCGCCAAAATAGGTATCTCATGGGACACGCGGCCTTGGCTATGAACCCAGAATTTATGATTCGCATATGCGTAGATGGGCCGCTTGTAAACATGCTCTAATGTGTCAGATATGACCGGGGCGTCCCATGAACGCCACGCCACTCCTTCAAAAGTGAATTCTGAGGGAGTTTTAATCCCATGGATCAGATCGGGCCGATATTTCCATAAAAATCTAACCGCCCTATTTTTATGAATATTTATTTGATAATTCAAGTGGCTGCATCGCCGCGTTTTCATCCTGCACATCCATCATCTCGATTAATTCATCAAGACTGCTTTCCAGCAAAGTGAGTGTGCCGTCAGGCAAATTGAACAGTGCGTTTTGCAAAATGCCACGGGGCGGCTTGGGTGCCTGAGCCAACATTTCCTGGCCGGCGTCCGTTAAAAACAGACTGACAACCCGCTGATCTTCGCTGATCCGCTCCCGTCTGACCAAGCCCTTCCTGCCGAGTTTGTCCAGCAAATTGCTTGCTGTGGTTTGGTGAATCGACATGGCTTCGGCTAGCTCGGTCACCCTCATTCCAGGATTTTGTGAGATTTCCCAAACTACCCAGAGTTGCCCATTGCTTAGTCCGCAACGGGTTTCCACCGATTGCTCGTGTTGTTGGACGGCCTTGAAAATAACCCGGAAACGCTTGAGTACCTCATATCGCCTATCCAGGCAGGACGGATTCGACGCTTCGGTATTAGTCTTTGGCTCTTTTGCCCATCTCATGTTGATGCCCATAGTTCGATGATTCTATAAATTCCTATTTTGCCTCGCAATGGCTTGCTTGCCAAAGCAGGCCGGTCTCCTGCAAAGCCGCCGAAAGCCTTGGCGCTAGGGATGTCTGGAAGTGGCATGTGCTGGCGCACAGTGGTTCAATTAAACCATATTATCGCAGTAGCAATCACAAGGTTACTCATAAGCCATTGTAAAAATATATTTTTTTATTTGGCATCTTATATGCTTTATATATTTGTGCAAATATTGTTTGCATCAATATTTTTTCGCGCATAGAATGCCATTAGACGCACTAATGGCCCGTTTTTTGACCATAGGTGCCACATGAACTCCAAATTGGCCAACGCCTTGAAATGCTTGTCGCTTATGACACTTGCCTATGGGCCACTCAGTTTGGCCGCCCAGCCCCCCACCAACAATATGGCTGGCAACTGGGACTCCATCACCTTGTCGGGCAATCTCGGCGACCTCGCCCCGGCCTTAAACGGTTTCCGCTGGCTGGTCATGGATCAGAACCGGCAGCGGGATGACAGCCCGAATGGCTTCCGGACTTCGGAGAATCTGCTGTTTGCGCAACTTGGCTATGACATCAATCCGAATGCCAGCGTCTGGCTGGGTTACGTCCATGACTGGATTCACCCCCTCGACAAACTTTCTTACCAGGAGAGCAGGCCTTACGAAGACTTCTTATGGGCATCCTTCCTCATGGCTGATTTGAAATTCACCAGCCGGACCCGTCTTGAAGAGCGGATCAACCAAACCACCGGCAACACGGGCGTGCGCGCCCGCGAAATGTTGCAACTCAATTATCCCCTGCGTTTCATCCACAATGGTCTGAGCGTGTATGTCGGTGACGAGGTTTTAGCGTACATGAACCAGAATAATTTTGGAAAGCAGGGGTTTAGCGAAAACCGGGCATTCGGTGGCTTTGGGTTTCAATTCACCAAGCAGCTTGGCGCTGATTTGGGCTATTTGGGCCAGTATGTCGTCAACACGCCCGGTGCCAACATCTTTACCCATAACGTCCAATTCAATCTGCGCTATCAGTTTTAACCATTGCGAAGCTGCGAAGCAGTCGAAAACGAACAACAATCCTGACATGGCCATGAACCAGCCCTTTCAAGGTGGGGTAGCCGGGTGGACATCCGTTTTTTTGCTTTTCCCCTGGAGCAGTCGCTTTGTCGACACATGTGGATGTTTCGGGTCGTAGGGTGTCTTCTGTTGGGGCTTCTTGGGTCCGCGCCCATGTTTCTTGTATTTCTTCGGGTTCACTCCCGAAGCGACATCCCTTAGCCATTGGGCAAATT
>CAIZPP010000032.1 GCA_903934875.1 uncultured Methylococcaceae bacterium | reverse complement strand
TGAAGTAAAAGATTTCCCATATTCAATAACTGCTGCTTTTGTAGGTTCAGTAGATGCACTAACTGTACAGTGGACCCTTATGTCAAGACAGTTTACTGCCTAATTTAAGAGGGTAACCGTATCACTTGCAGCGGAACGGCGCTGCCCCGATTCGACTTCTGTTTCCGTGGAGAGGTTTCCTTCTCGCTGAATTTGTCCACGATCTTGGCTCCCCCGCCGCTGGCTGTCCGGTAAACCTCGTCTGGTGTCAAGTAATCCAAGGACTGGTGAAACCTTTCCGAGTTGTAGAACTCGAAGTAGTCCGCCAAACCCAGCAGTAACTCAGGCACACTGGCATAGCCTTTCAGATACACGTCCTCGTATTTGACGCTGCGCCAGAGGCGTTCCACGAAGATGTTGTCCAAGGCCCGCCCTCTCCCGTCCATGCTGATGTCGATGCCCAGCCCCTTGAGTACCTCCGTAAACGCCTCCGAGGTGAACTGGCTGCCCTGGTCGCTGTTGAAGATTTCCGGGTTGCCATAAGCCTGCAATGCCTGCCACAGGCAATCCACGCAGAACCCGCTGTCCAGCGTGTTCGAGACCCGCCAGGCCAGCACCTTGCGCGAGTACCAGTCGATCACCGCCACCAGGTACACGAACCCCCGCGCCAGCCGGATGTAGGTGATGTCGGTGCTCCAGACTTGGTTTGGACGGTCAATCTCCATCCCCCGCAGCAAGTAGGGATAGACCTTGTGCTGGGGGTGTGGGCGGCTAGTGTCCGGCCCCGGTGCCATGCCCGCCAACCCCAGCACACCCATCAGCCGCTGGACCCGCTTGCGGTTGACCCGATGGCCCAATTGCCCCAGATAGACCACCATTTTACGGCTACCGTAGAACGGATGCCGTGTATATTCGGCATCAATCAGAGCCAGCAATTCCAGTTCGACGGTGTCAGGTTCCGCCATCCGGCGGGGCGCGTAGGCTGTGGAACGGGCAACCCCCGCAAGCTCACATTGACAGGCCAGCGGCAACGGCCCACCCGCATCGACCCAGTGTTTACGCTCGGCTAGGGGCTGACCCCTGACTTTTTTTTCAACCAGTCCAACTCCATCTTCAGCCGCCCAATCTCGGAATACAGCCGGTCAGGGCTGGCGGATGGCTCAGCGGGCCGGACACCGCGTTTGACATCAAACAGGCCCGCCGCCTGTTCTTGCAACTCCCTCTTCCACTGCCCAACTTGCGTCGGATGCACACCGAACTCTTGGGCAATTTCGTTGACCGTCTTGATGTTCCTGATCGCCTCAAGCGCGACCTTTGCCTTGAACTCGCCACTGAAAACCTTGCGCTTCTTCTCGCTCATAACAACCCCCGTTTTCCCGAAGGCTACCATCTTAAATGATTGTACGAAAATTGGGGTCCACTATAGCCCCAATTTCCAAACAGGAAACATCATGAAATATGAATACACGCCTGAAAAAATCACCATTCTTCTTGACAACCCTCGCCAGCGAGAAATGCACAAAATGGATATCAGTTCGTTATG
>CAIZPP010000031.1 GCA_903934875.1 uncultured Methylococcaceae bacterium | reverse complement strand
GTCGCCGCACTCCACAAGTTGCCATCCTCTAGCGATGACTGCGTAACATCAGTTAAAAATATACCTAAAACAGACATTCCATTAACCCTTCAGGTTAACCGAATAACCTGCGCTTACATACCAACTAACAAGTAACTCTTTGATGTTGAAAACGCTGTAATAAGGTTCAGCGTGGCGGCGGTGGCGGCGGGGTGCCGGGCGGGGGAGGAGGAATACTGCCACTCGATGGATAGCTGCTATTCCCTGGGTAGCTGCCACTCCCTGGATAACTGCTGCTCCCTGGATAGCCACTGACTGGATAGTCTTCTCTGATTTGGCCAGCCACCGGGACTTTATGGCCGCTGGCATACATACACTGCACGTAACTCATATCGTAACGCTCTTGGGCGGCGTAACCCGAAGTCCGGGCATTGCTGCTGCCAGCCAATCCGCCCGCCAACAGTCCGGCACCCGCACCGATAGCGGCCCCCTGCCCTCCGCCAATCGCAGCGCCTGCCGCTGCTCCAAGTGCCGTGCCGATGGCGGCGCTTGCCACGCCACTGGTCACTGCGGCTTGGTTGGGTGTCACCCCGCCCACTTGCTCATAGGCATATTGGCGGCAATTGTAGTCGTCGTTACGAAATTGATCAAAGTTCTTGCCTGTGCCGGGCAGCACCAACATGCTGGGGCCAGTCGGCATACTCACGCAGCCAGCCAGCAATGGCATCGCCAGCAAGACAGGGAATTTAAGCTTTCTAAACATGGCGCTGATCCTCGATTAACGTTGTGCCGGCTGGGGGGCAACCGGTTGCCAGCCGCCTGGGCATTCCTTGACATAGGGGTAATAAGCCTCCGATTCGCGGCAATAGTACCAATAATTGGCCTGAGGCTGGGACGATGGCTGCGGGTTGTTCTGTTGGATGTACACGGGCGGTGCCGCAGGCGCAACGGCAGCGCCCGGATAGCCATAACCATAGCCGCCGTAGCCGCCATAATAGGGAGAATAGTAAGGCCAGCCATAATAGCCTAGGCCGTAACCGATGCCCAGGCCATAAATCCCTAAGCCAATTCCGCCATAGTAGCCACCATAATAGCCCCCACGACCATAGCCCCATCCATAGTAGCCTCCGCGACCATAGCCCCCCCAGCCACCGCCATAGTGTCCGCCGCCATAACCGCCTCCACTATAACCACCGCCATAGTGTCCGCCGCCATAGCCGCCTCCACTATAACCACCGCCATAGTGTCCGCCGCCATAACCACCGCCACCATAGTGACCGCCACCACCGCCGAATCCGCCACCACCACCGAAACCACCTCCGTGCCCACCTCCGCCGCCGCCTCCGTGCGCCCATAGCGGGCCGCTACTTATCGCCCCGGCTAGCGCGATGACCAAGGCTGCCACTGTGATCTGTTTCATAGGAGTCTCCATCCCGCACCGGCGGGATTTCTCAATAATTCTATCCATGTACATAAGCGCCTAGCAGCGGGACGGATCACTTTCCTTATGTAAATGGTGATGCCATCCCTAGAGATGCCGGGCAACGAGCCGCTTTACCGCTTCCAGCCCTTGCCGGGGCCACCGCTATGCCCAAATCGGAAACCTTTGTCGAATACCTGCCGCTGCTCGGGCGACAGCGTGGCATAGAAAGTCTTCGTGGCGGCGAGGACCGCTTCCTGCTTGGCGATGTGTTCTTTGGAAAATGCCAGCATTTTTTCTAGGCGGTCGGGCGCGGGCAAGTTCTCCCACGACTCGTGCTCCTTGCGCTTCTCTTCCCAGCCCTTGCGGTCGCCCTTGATCTTGCCTACCCATTCGGCCCAGGCAGCCTCTTGGCTTGCGGTGAGCTTAAGATCGGATTTGAGTGTTTCCAGACGGTTTTCCTTGCCCTCCCAGCGGTCACACTTTTTCGGCTCCCCGCTGGCGGGCGCTTGTTTGCCGGGGTCAGCGGCTGCATCCGCCGGTTCGGCCAAAACCTGCCCACCCGCCAGCAGGCTTGCGATGGAAAGCGTCAGAATAGCAATTTTGGATAGGTGTTTCATTCTCGTCTCCTGAAAAATAGGTAGTTGTGAATCACATGCTTAATGGCGCAATGCCACTCAATGGCGATTAGACAACCTGTGTGTGTCGGTGGTGTTTCTAAACTATATTGCTTTGTTTCGTCGTTTTTATTGCTTCCGTCAATCTCCTTAGCGGTGCCCGCCGCCTCTTGAACCCCCGGATCCGGCCCCGCCATGCCCCATAGGCATTCCGCCGCCGTGCCCTCCCCCAAACGATATTCCTCCACCGTAGCCTCCTGATGCCCCACCCATGAACGAGGCAGGCGGGCTGAACGTCCGGTTTTGCGCGGGCGGGGAATGCATTCTGGGCGCGTTCGGCAGAAAAGCCCGCTGGTTGATAATTGGCCGGTTAACATATCCGCCGCCATAATGCGGCACAGACCGAAAGTAGTTACTGGGGGCCATCGCCTGACCGTTTTGAAACACCGGTGCATTACCCATGTTTCGGGAGTTTCCCGCCGCCGGGAATTGCTGCCTCCCTGTCCCTACTTGAGATGCAACTGCCCGGTTCGTCTGGCCAAAGCTGTTCCGGTTGAGCGCGACGATGGCCCGTGCGCCAGTTTGGGCCTTGGATGTGGCAAACCAAGCGCTAGATACCCCTAGGTGTTGCACCGGGTTCCCCGGCAAGCCACCGGCAACCGGGCCACCGCCTAGAGGACGGCTATAGGCGAGGGTACCGTTATGGTGGGTGACAAAATACGCCTGTTGATTGACGACAACGTGTCGACGGAAATTATTCAACACAAAGAACCCTGGAAAATAATAACTGGTGTACCAGAAAGGGTAAGGAACCCAAGAGTAGAGATAATAGTAAGGGTCCGGCGGCGAATAATAGGTCACCACAGGCGGGCCTTCATCATAATAATAGTCATTGATGGCCTCGGGGTTTGGCGTTGGCATATACTGCGGCCCGGGGGATTGCGCCATGCCGTCTTCCACCACTATGGAAGAGTCCGGCGTTGACGATTTCTGGATGATTTTCACATTGTCCCGGTATTCTTTCGGAATGGAATCAAACGCGTCAGTGTAGTGGGTTACCCCTTGTTGGTCGGTGTAGATGTAAATCGTCGTGTTGCCCGGCTTTACGGTCACCCCGACGGGAGCGCTGGGGGAAAAGTTAAGCTGAAGTCCAAGTTTGGCCTTCACATCGCCGAACAGCTTTAGCGCCTGCTCCTTCGGCAAAGCGATTTTCCCCTGGTCGCTAGCCGTGGCAACGCCTTTTTCAATATCGCCTAGCACATTCGGGGTCACAGGGTATTCGGTAATCCATCCATTTTTGGGTTCTATGCCCAGACCGCTCAACAGTTCCTCCGCTTTGGCCTCATCCTGTGCCGGGCCTGGTTTTAATGCCTCGGCGAGTTGCACGGCAAAAACGCCTTCAGGAACTAGCGCCTGCTCTACTGGTGGCAGGCTGTTGCCGGCCTGGATACTTGCCGGGCTTGAGGGTGGTCCGCCATTTTCGGCTTGTCCATAAGACGCGGCCAAAAACAGGCTAACGCTGGCAACAAGCGCGTTGATGGTGCGGATAAAATGCCATTTAAAGCCCTGTTTGGACATGATTTAACCCTTTTTGGGATATACCTGTTTGACCTTGTGCATGGCTTGCCGTTCGCTACGCATTCTTGTTTCGAGGGCAAGCAATGTGCCATTGCAATAAATTATGGCACCTGAAACTTAAGGGATACTTAAAAGCCAGACCGGCAATTAATCCATTTGTAACCTGATTGGCTTATCCTAGCATTGAAATGGGCAGGAAAGCCTATTGAAATTCCTATTGTATTTCAATATTATTGTGGAGAGACGCACATGTTGAAGAAATCTCTGGCCGTTGCCGTGTCGCTCGGCCTACTGGGAGCCGCAGCCCTGGTTCCCGCTCATGCCAATGATCTTGGCAGAGTCAAATATGTTCTACTGATCAGCGTGGATGGCCTGCACGCGCTGGATGTGGCCAATTATGTGGCGGCCAACAAAAACTCGGCGCTGGCCCAATTGAGCAGCCACGCTATCACCTATTCGAATGCGAAAACGCCTGCCAACTCGGATTCGTTTCCGGGTCTGATGGCACTGACCACAGGCGGTTCCCCCAACAGCACAGGGCTGTTCTACGATGTGAGCTACTCGCGGGACATTTATGACCCGGCCAATACGTCCTGTTCCGGGCAACCGGGCAACACCATGGTCTTTGACGAGACGATTGACGCCTACAACGCGAACAATGTGTCCCTCAATGTCATCAGCCCTGCGGCACTGCCGCGTTACAAGGATGCCAGCGGCACATGCTCGCCGCTGTACCCGCACAACGCGATCCACACAAATACAATTTTCGAGGTGGCGAAGGCCAACGGTGGCCATACCGCCTGGGCGGACAAGCATCCCGCCTATGAGTGGCTCAACGGACCCTCGGGCACTGGTGTTGACGACCTCTATACTCCTGAAATCACCAACGCCGGTGGCTTCGACAATACCGTTAGCGTGGTTTGCACCGCGCAAAACGATTATCTGAAAGTCAATGGCATCATAAATGAAATCAGCGGCTTGACGCACGACGGCAAGTCCGGGCCGGGCGTGCCGATGATCTTCGGCATGAACTTCCAGGCGGTCAGCGTGGGTCAGAAGATCGCCGTGAACAACAAGGCGGGCCTGTGCACCACAGACACCGATCCAACCATCAACAAACAGCCGGGGGGCTATGTGGATGGCTCCGGGACACCGACCCCCGTGCTATCCTATGCGTTGAAGTCTGTTGACACCGCATTGGGTTCGATGGTCACCGCACTGAAGAACCAGGGCATCTATGATTCGACCCTGTTCATCGTCAGTGCCAAGCACGGGCAGTCGCCGATCAACCCGGCCAAGGTCAACAAGCCGGGCCATTTTGCCGATCTCGTCGCGGCCCTTCCCGATGGCAAGACCAACCCGGCGGCCATCGCCATCGCCAACGCCAACGCCTGCTCCACCGGTTCTTGCGGATTCGTGCAAGACGACGACATAGCCCTGATCTGGTTGCAGGACCAGACCCAGGCCCAAAGCGTCGCCAATTACCTGAACGCCAATGCGAAGGCGCTATTCATTGACGAAGTGATGGCCGGCAGCGAACTGACCTTGAAATTCAACAGCCCGCTGACTGACAGCCGTGTGCCCGATATCATTGTGCAGCCCAATTTCGGCACGATCTACACCACTTCGAGCGCGAAAAACGCAGAACACGGCGGATTCAGCTATAGTGACACGAACGTTGGACTGCTCGTGTCCAATCCGGTCATTCAGAGCCAAACCGTCTCCACCCCGGTGGCCACCTCACAGGTTGCCGCATCAATACTCCAAGCGCTGGGCATTAATCCGAACCAGCTCCAAGCGGTGACCAAAGAGGGCACACAAGTGCTGCCATTCCTCTTCAACCAACAAGCTTGCATCTTAGACTGGGCCGAGACCGCCTATCCCGGCTTGTTCTCTCCAGCAGGCAGCGCAACGACACAGGTTGCATCGCCCTACACCTATCGCTACTACCCCGCCACCAATTCTTATGTGGGCTTTTCCTCGGCAGACAACCATGTCTATTTCAAAGGCTCGAATGGTTTGCTGCAAGACGAGGGTTCCATAAGCGCTTGGACGGGCAAGGCGGGCTGCTAATAAAAAAAACAACTTCTCGTGAGCAGTCTGGCGGGTTCCCAAGCTCCGGCACTAATTGTTATACACAAATGTAGGAAGCTCGTCATTTTGGCAGGGATGCCGAAATGACGGCCTTCCTGGTCTGGCTGGACTTGTGTACGATGAGAGCAGGCGCTTGGGAACGAGCAAAAAAGCAGAGAAGAGCAGAGCAAAAAACAGAGATCAGAGAAGAGCCAGAGGACAGAGACTACAAGAATGGGGACAACACAATACGAAACCCGAAGCTGTCGCGGCGGTTGCCGGGTACGACGTAGCCGCGGTAGGCACAGCGGACGCTGGACTGATTGAGGTCGAACGCGCCGCCGCGCAACACCCGCTGCCCCCCAGCTTTTAAGTCATCCCGCTGCTGGCGTTTTTCCCCCTGTTCCGGGTAAGGATAGTCTTTAAAAATACTGCGGGTCCATTCCCAAACATTGCCGGATAGGTCTTCAATTCCAAAATGGCTAATGCCAGCGGGGAAACAACCTACTGCCGAAGTCTCAAGCAAACCGGTGTCACCATAGTTTGCCTTTGCTGGGTCGGGTTCCTTGCCCCAAGGGTAGCGACTACCGTCAGAACCCCTAGCGGCAACTTCCCATTCCGCCTCCGAGGGGAGGGTGACGGTTAACGTGCCATCGGCCAAGCCTTGCCAAAAACGGTGTTGAAGTGTAGCGATGTTGCCAGCCTGCCCATTTCCCCTCTCCCCAACCCCTACCCCCAATGGGGGGAGGGGCTTTTCACTCCCCTCTCCCGCTTGCGGGGGAGATGGGTCGGAAAGCTGGGCCAAGCATTGCGGTGCAATCTCCCGCAAACGCCCGTTCAACCACTGGCAATAGGCGATGGCATCATGCCAAGTGACATAGACCACGGGATGGTTAGCCACGCCTTGCAAGCACTCGGGATCGGTGGGCTCGTAAGCACTGGTTTGGACAAAAGCGGCAAACTGGGCCACCGTGACCGGCCAGCGGGCCATGAAAAATTCCGGCAATTTCACCGAATGCGGCGATTCATCATCATCAGCCATGTCGTCTTGGGCTTGGTCACTGCCCATCGTAAACACGCCGGCGGGAATAGGTCGGAAACCCAATAAAGGCTCGGCGGGCAGATGCCACAGCGCCGGGTCGAAGCGCGGGTCGCCCAACTGCCCTAACACCGTCCCCGCCTCGGCCCGTTCCGCCGCTTGCAAACGGCCTTCACTGAGGAAACGGACTAGCCAAGCTTGCACCCGTTCGTAGACAGCTTGCAAGATGGCATCGTCAGCCAGTTTTTCTTTCGCCTGTTGCTCCGCCAATGCCAAGCCTGCCAACACCGCCAGCCGCCAATGGGTGTCACTGGGTTCGCCAACGCTCTTCGTCGCGCATGGCACGAGCGCGTTCGCTAAATCCGCCAAACTTCCCTCGCCTTTTTCGCCCACGCCCAATAAAACCACTTCCCGCCACCATTGCGGATCAATCACGGCCAACTCGCGGAAGCGCCTGGCAAACCCGCTGCGCCGTCCGACATGGCAAGCCGCCAGGTATTCTTGGAAGGAACGGTGCGGGAAGGCATAAGGCCCAGCCTCGGCGCGAGCGATCAACAAGCCTGCCTGATTGTCCAGATAATCCAGCAATGCCTTGGATTTATATTGAATGTCGGCACGGTTCAGCAACGGGTCAAATGCCTCCAGCACCTCGGCTTTGCCGATGTTGGCCACATCCTCCCCACCCACGTTGCGCTGCCGCTCATGCACCCGAAAAGCCAAGTCTTCCATCGCCTTGCGGATACCGGCCAAATCGCTGTCCAATACCTGCATCATGGCTTCCTCCGCCACCCACTGCCCGTCCGGGCCACGTACCCGGCGTTCACGTTGCCAATGCCCCAGTAGCAATTCCACGCTGTCATTATAGAGTTTGGCGCGGTCGTTCGGCAGGATTCCCCGGCGGCTGGTGTGCAGCGTCGCCATCAGGGTCAGCAGCAACGGGCGGGCGGCCAAGTCTGCCAAATTGGGGCGGCGCACCGCCTTCCGCAAGGACTCCGCCATGTAGTCCGCTGTGGCCTCGCTCAAGTTGACGTGGCCTTGCATGGCCCGATACCAGCCGCCGATGAAGGCATCGCGCTGGCTTGCATCGAACGCAGCCAAGTCCAACACCGGGAAACCGGGCAGCCGGTTAACCGGCTGGGCGTAGGCGTAGGGCCGCGCTGTGACCAGAAACCGGCAGTTTTTACCGATGTCCACCAATTGCCGCACCGACCCCAGCAGCGCCTTGCGACGCCCGCCGCTTTCCGGCACTTCGTCCAGCCCGTCCAATAAAAACAACGCGCCCGTTTGTTGGATGCGGGTTCGCAGCCGATTGAACACCTCGTCAGCCTGGGTGACACTTAAGCGTTTGCACAAATCATCCCGCACCGCCGCCCAAAGCAAGCTGTCCGCCGCTTTGACCGAGTGCGGAAAATGGGCGGCAGCGACCTCGCGCAAGATTAGCCGGATAGGCAACAGGGGTTTGATGACACCGGGAATGTCATCGCCCAATTTGCCGCCCGCCGCCGCTTCCGCCAAGCAACCCGCCACATAATTGACCAGCACCGTCTTGCCCGAACCCGGTTCGCCCAACAGCACGGCGCGGCGCTCTATGGCCAACGCATCCAACACCGCCAAACGCTTGTCTTCCTGTTGGCCGGCCTGCGGTTCTTCCCGCCCGCCACCGCGCCGCAAAGCATGCAGCGGGACGTAAATATCGGGCAGGCGCACTCCCTTTCCTTCCAAGAGTTTGGAGTCAATGACTTCCAACGGCAACCGGCCACACTCCATCGCCAGATGACGAAAGTACCGTGCCAGCTCTTCATCCACGGCCTGATTGCCTTGAACTATGGAAGCGGAACCCGACAAAACGGCTGCAACAGCCTGACCGATGGCGGATGCAGGTCTCGCCTGCTCTATCGCCAAATTGCCCAAGGCCGTGGCAAGCTTAGATGCTAATTCTTCAGGCGTACTGAAGGTGTCGCGGATCAGTTCCTGACTGAGCCGCTTTCTGAAGGTTTGTTGGCGTTGCCACTGTTCGTCGGATTCCCGGTAATAGCCGGAATAAAAAACGTCTTCTTCCGACAGGAATACCAAACGCGCAACACCTGCATTGACCGCCTCTTGGTATTCGCGGGCCGTATAAGAATCCTCTGTTTGCTCGGGGCTGCTGCCATGACAAAGCCCGATGATAAATACCGCAACATCGCATTGTTTTATTGTTGTTCGGCAAAACTCATCCGCCTGGGACACACGCGCCCCAAAATCCTCCATGCGGACACATTTGAAGCCGTCCAGCCGATTGATCACTTCGGCCAGTTTCTCGCGATAGGCATGAAGGTCCCGTGCGGTGGAACTGAGGAAAACCGGGCTTATATTTTTTGCTTCCACGTGAGCTTTTGATCAGGTAACTCTTTGATGTTGAAAACGCTGTATGTCCATCATCTTTTCTTCCGCCCGGACTCAAGCAACTGACGGAATACCGCATCCCTCCGCCTCTTCTCCAATTCGCGGGCGGCGGCCTCCTCCGCCTCGCGTTCGGCTTGCCTGCGTTGTTGTCTGCGTTCCGCCGCGACAGGCATACCGGTCGGTTCCAATTTGGCCTTTGCCAGCAGTTGGTCGATAATGCCCCAGCGTGGCGGCTGGGCGAGCTCCTTCACCAGCCTGAGGTTCAGCGCTTCGTAAACCGATAGCCACGTTTCCCCTTCGGCAGTTTTGCCGCGTATGCACAAGCCTGGGTTGAATTGATACCAGCCTTGCTTGAAACGCCAAAACAACCGCCGGTTGTAGGCATAATCCCGGTCCACTTCGTTGCGCGATAGCACATTGGAAAGGTGGGCGCGTTTGTTGCGCTCGGGTTTTACCACGTTGGCCGGCAGGTGTTGCCATGCCGCCAAGATCGTGCCGGTGTCGAAGGCCGCCCAATCGCCTTGGTCATGGGTATGGAAACGGGTGCCAAACAACACCCATAGGGTTTGGAACAGGAAGTATTCGGTCAGGTGTTTGTCGATGCGCACCAGCCTGTCCCCTGCCATGATGTCGATGCTGGACGGTGCGATGCGCTCATAAATTGCCGCAAACACGGTCTTGGCAAATTTGGGTTCGCGGAAGGCCTCGCGCATCGCCCAGTGCAGGGCGTTGCGGCCCAAGTGGTCCGTGAGGTTCAGATTGGCCCCGCGTTCCAGCAGCGCTTCGAGCAACTCGACATTGCCGACGGCTGCCGCTGCCATCAACGGTGTCAGGTTCATCGGTGTGCGGTGGTCCACGCCGTGTTTTTCGCAGAGCTTTAAAATATCCTTGAAGCTTTTTGCGCAATACGGTGCCAGATGCTTGTAGCCCAAGGTTTGGAGTTGCTTGTGGTAGGCTCTGGCCGGTTCGTATTGGGCTTCTTCAATCAGGTAATAGGCCAAGACCTCCTCGCCCTGGCTGGTGGCGTAATCGTAGAGTTGCTGCTTGAATTTGGAACCCGGCACTTGCTCCCTGAACACCTTGACCAAGGTATCGCGCAGGCGCGGCTCGTCGAACACCGGCCAAGGCACCGGGGTTTCTTTCAGGATATGCTTGCGGATCGCATCGGCTTGTTCTTGCTTGCCCTGCAATTCCAGCTTGCGGGCTTCCTTTTGCCAATCGTCCAGGGTCGAATTCTTCGCCGCCACGTCCACTTTGTCGCTGCCTGCCCGCAAATCCAGCAGATTAAGCAAGGCATGGCGGGTGTCGGATTCGATCAGGTAAACGTTCTTAATCGCCCGCGTCAGTGCGACATACAAGGCGTTGACATAAAACTTGTAAACTTCCAGCGATTTATCTGCCTTGTCCTTGGCGCGGCGGTATTCCAGGTCATCGCCGGCCAGGTCGGCGGGCGTGACGCCGTCGGCGAGTTCGGCAAACTCGGCACGGTGGTCGGAGAGGAAGCGATAGATGACGATGTTCTCGTATTCCAGCCCCTTGGCCTCGTGTATGGAGAAGATCAGCGGGGTCTGGAAAAATTTCCGCGCACAGGCCTTGTCCTCGTCGCGCATCACCAGCACGGCAAACTGGGTTGAGCCTTTAGTCTTTTGGTTGAGGTCTTTTTTCACCGCGTCCCTGTCGTTCAGCACCGTCACCGAACCGGCATCGCCTGCGACTGCATCCACTAGGAAATTGCTCTCGCGATCGATGGAACCGAAGCGTTTGTGCTTGATTTTGAGCAAAGTGTTGGCGACTCGCGTAGCCTCTTGGCTATTGCGGAAATTGGCGCGCAGCACCTTGAGTTCCTGCCGCGCCGCCAAATCCGGGTCGCGCCAGAACAGCGACTTGACCCTGCTCCAAGAGAAGAAGTTGGGGTGGACGATCTGGTTGGAGTCCCCGCAGAGCAGGAAGTGGCCGGGTTTTTTCAGAGTCTTGAGGATCAACGCGAGTTGCGCGTTGGTCAAGTCTTGCACTTCATCGACGACGACGAAATCGTAGCGCGGCGCAGCCTCGGCGCGCCAGTCATGCGAGAGCAGATTGAGGTCGTAGAGATGGGCCTCGGCCAGCCAAGCGCGGTATTTCTCAAACAAATCATATAATTTGTCACGCTCACTGGCCGGGAAGATGGATTGGCGCACACCCAGTTCACGGTAGGCCTCCAATGACAGCACACCCTCGGCAGAGGCCGCGACCACACCACGGATTTCCTCAAACGCCTGATGGGCATCAATGGTTTTGAACTGCTGCCGCATCCGCCCGAACCAGCCGGCAAAATCCCGCCACTGGGCTTCGCGGCCTTTCGGCACACGGATGCTTTCGAGAAATTCGCGGAACGAGAAGAACGTGGCATCCTGGCCCTCCTTCTCGAAGCCGTTGGAGTAATACAAGTCACGGGCGCTTTGTGCGAGATAGGCGGAATGGGTGACATACAGCACCTCGCCTTCGGTGTGCTTGAGCTTTTCCAAGGTCAGCGCGGTCTTGCCGCTGCCAGCCGAACCCACCACAATCAACGGTGGCGGCAGGCGGTAGACTGTCTCTTGGGCATCGTCGAAGGAAATGACTTTGTCGAGCAGATGGATTTCACTGCGGCCAGGGTGGATATAGCGCACTGGCTCGGCATCCTTGGTCGCTTGCGCGGCTTCCACTGCATGCAATTTGTCGTCATCGACCTCCGCGCCGAGCAAGAATCTGGATTTATCGTAGGCGTGGTTCTCGATAATTTCCAACATCAGCGCATACACTTCGCCATCATGCTTGACGATGGAAAACAGCAAGCGGTTGGCATAATCCAGTTTGGCCCGGTACAACCGGCCGTGGCCTATATTGGCGAGTTTTTTCACATCCGCCGTGCGGAAATCATCCCGCAGGATGGCATCTATGGTTTTTTTGTAGGCGGCCTTGTGCTGGGAGGTGTCTATGCCGGTGTATTCTAGTATTTTCATGTCACATACAGCGTTTTCAAAATCAGAGAGTTACTTGATAGCGAGTGGGTGGTGCTAGATACACGTTTAAATGTAAGGAATACTGAATGTCATTTTTTAGTTTTATGTTAAAGATGAAAACGCTGTACATAAAGATATTGCCATGCTTAATACTTACCATTTTTCATGAATGTATGCCAACCAATCATTTAAACGCTGTAACTCGGCTCATTCATGACCGGATTGCTTAGCCTGCCGATATGTTCGATCTCCACATCCACCGTATCACCATCCCGCAGCCAAACGGGTGGGTTACGCGCCATGCCGACACCGTGGGGCGTACCGGTTAGAATCACGGTGCCCGGCAGCAGCGTCGTGCTGCCGCTCAAAAAGGCAATTAGCGCAGGCACGTCGAAAATCATATCGTCCGTATGCCAATCCTGCATGGTCTGGCCATTCAGAACGGTCTTGATGCGCAGATGGTTCGGATTGGGAATCTCATCGGCGGTGACCAGCACCGGGCCTAGCGGGCAGAACGTGTCGAAGGTCTTGCCCCGGCACCACTGGCCACCACCGCCGGACTTCTGCCAGTCGCGGGCGCTCACATCATTGGCGCAGGTGTAGCCTAGCACATGGGCGAGGGCATCCTCCCTAGCCACGTTTTTGGCCTTCTTGCCAATGACCACCGCCAGTTCGCACTCGTAGTCGACCTTGTCGCTCCTTAAATGCCTGGGCAACAAGATAGGCTCCCCCGGATGCTGGACGGCGTTCGGCAGTTTCATGAATACCACAGGATGCTGCGGAATCGCCGCTTTCGTTTCCTCCGCATGAAACCGGTAGTTCAAGCCTATGCACACAATCGCCGTCGGCTGGATCGGAGCGAGCAGCTTTGACACCCCGACCCGGCGGTCTGTCACCTGATACCCACCAAACAGATCACCTTCAATTGCCAGCGCGGTGCCGTCCGGCTGTTGCGCGGCATGGCCGCTATTACCCTGCAAATCGATGTAACGAATGATCTTCATCAGAATATGACTACAATTAAGAGCTTGGGAAAGATATAAGCGAGTGGAGGAAGGTTTTTACCCCTTGGACTTATGGAAAATACATAGTCAGGGGCGGATTGTCAATCAACCGGGCAGCAAGGGGTGCGATTAAAAGTGATGCGGGAGTGCAAGGCCTGCCTTGCGAGGACATCTAAAGGCAAGGCAGGCCTTGCACTCCAGTATAAATTTCAAGACTGCCAGCTTCGTCTGCATCACTTTTAATCGCACCAGGCAGCAAGAGTTCTGAATTTATTGCGTCTGCGTAGCGGAATTCCGTGACAAAAGCAATTTCGCTGATAAAATTTATCGTTTTACACTCACACCCCATAACAACACACAACAGGAGCAGAACATGCCTTCACGCCGTGAATTAGCCAATGCCATCCGCGCCTTGAGCATGGACGCCGTCCAGAAAGCCAACTCGGGCCACCCGGGCGCGCCGATGGGC
>CAIZPP010000030.1 GCA_903934875.1 uncultured Methylococcaceae bacterium | reverse complement strand
GCAAAAACAAGCGTCTATCTAGCAGTCCGCCGCCGGCCACAGGTTGCGGGGGTTCGTGGAAATCGTCAATCATGGAAAAGTCTCCTCTTACAGCTACAGCGTTTTTTGTTAACAAAGAAAAATAATAACGGACACTCAATCAAACCACCCTGTGTGTGAACTGATTTGCAAAATGCTATAACCCAACAAGTAACTTTTCGATATTAAAAACGCTGTAACTCTGCCTTTTTTAATTAGACAAATGATGCAGCCTGACCGTTACAGCCTGAAGGAAGCTTTTGTGCTGCATCGCAGAAACTTCCGTGAGACCAGCCTGTTGCTTGATATTTTCTCCCGCGACCACGGAATCTTCAGGCTAATTGCCAAAGGCGCGTTGAGGGGCAGGGGAGGGCGTAGTGGTGTATTGCAGCCGTTTTTGCCTTTGAGCTTGGCATGGACATCGCGTGGGGAGCCGGCGGTTTTGACTGCCGCAGAAGCAAGGGGCAATATTTTTGAACTCTCCGGTAAAAATCTATTTTGCGGCTTTTACCTCAACGAGCTTCTAGTCAGGCTGTTGCCGCCGCATGACCCGCATGAGCGGATTTTCGCCTGTTACGGCCAGTCCTTGCAACGCTTGCAGACTGGCGGGCGCTTGGACGAAACTTTGCGGTTTTTCGAGTTGGCCTTGCTGGAGGAACTTGGTTACGGCTTGTTGCTGGATTATGACGCCGAAAGCGGTGCCGAAATCCAAGCAGAGCGTTATTATGCCTATGGGATCGAGCAAGGCCCGGTGGAATGCGGAGCGGGTGGCAGTGCCGTCCGCGGCTCCGTGTTGCTAGGGCTGCGCAATGGCTTTCTGACCGGGCATGAGGAAATCCTCGCAGCCAAGCGTCTAATGCGGCGGGTAATCCAGCATTATCTAGGGGGCAGGCCGCTGAAAAGCCGAGATTTGTTTAAATACAGCACCTACAGCGTTTTCAACATCGAATAGTTACTTGATAGGGCGTATGGTCGTGCTAGATATTTTTTTCAATCCAAGATTGTTTGAACATTCATTTTTAGGTAGTTTTTAAACATGAAAACGCTGTAATTGAGTGTCTTGAGAAGATCGATATGACAGAAAAACAGGCCATATTGTTGGGCGTGAACATTGATCATGTAGCCACTTTGCGCCAAGCGCGTGGAACCCGCTACCCGGAAGTGGTTCAGGCCGCACTGCTTGCCGAACAGGCGGGCGCGGACGGGATCACCGCGCACTTGCGCGAAGACCGTCGGCATATCCAAGACCGTGACATTGACCTGCTGCAGGCGATGATCAATACCCGGTTGAACTTGGAAATGGCAGTTACCGACGAAATGGTCGCGATTGCCTGCCGGGTGCGTCCGGGTGCCTGTTGCCTGGTACCGGAACGCCGGGAGGAGTTGACCACCGAAGGTGGATTGGATGTGGCCGGGAATTTTGAGCGCATTCGTGCCGCCAGCCAGACCTTGGGCGAGGCGGGAATCGAAGTGTCCTTGTTTATCGATGCCGATCACAGGCAGATCGAAGCGGCGGCGAAAACCGGCTCCCCTGTGATCGAATTGCATACCGGACATTATGCGGATGCTGACAGCGTAACGGCGCGGGAAATCGAGCTAGGCCGCCTGCGGCAGGCGGGGGAGCAAGCGGATGCTCTGGGCCTGAGGGTCAACGCTGGTCACGGGCTGCATTATCACAATGTTGGCCCGGTTTGCCGTCTACCGATGGTGCGTGAACTGAACATCGGCCACGCAATTATTGCCCGCGCTGTGTTTGTAGGGTTGGAACGGGCGGTGGCCGATTTGAAGGCGGCCATGTTGGCGGCGCGGTCCGGGATATAAATTCATCACCACTGCGGGATCGCTTATAATTGACTATGATAGGCTGGGATGGGTATCATTTCCACCCGGCCTTTTCGGCTATCAACTTAGTGTGGTTGAATTTGAATAAATAGCACTCAGGAACCGGATTTTGCCAGTGGGGAAAAGAATGCAAGACCATAACAACTACAATCGACCCGCTGTGGATCTGATCCTGCGTGGACGGTTGCCCGAACAGCTAATGCCTGACATGCCGCCGCAGCGATTGCGTTATTGGGCATTGGCGCTAGTTGCCTTAATGATAACACTGAGCCTTTATCTTTTACTCAGCACCAGTCAGATACTCGGGCGCATCCAAGTCAGATTGGCTCAGGTGGAGGATAGCGACACCATCAGGATTCGCCAATACAACCAAAAGCTTGAAAATTTGCAAGATCGCATGACGGTTTTTGTCGCCGATTCTGTGGAAACCAAATTGAAAAGCTTGGAGAGGAATGTAACGGACGGCAGCGTTGGCGCACAGGAAATCAAAATCCTTGAAGAATTAAAGGGCGAGGTGAAGCTGCTAGAAAACTACTCCCACGGCAAGGGAGGCAAATTGACAGACTCCTCCCGCCTTGACCACCCACGCTTTCAAATCACACCCGGCACTCAAAACACCTCTTCAAGTGGCGATCTACTCTATGAAGTCTCCCAAATGAAGCGTCTCCTCTACCTCAGTATCGCCTCTTGCGGATTTGTCGGCTTTTTGGTTGGGGGATATTGGTGGCAGAGCAACACTCGCAACAAGCGGGTTTCCAGAGATATGCCCGCTCCTTGCTTACTGGTAAGGAAAACAGGGGACAATTGACGAATGGAAAAAACTTACGATCCCCAAGCGATAGAACAGCGCATTTATCAGGCATGGGAAGGCGAGGGTTGGTTTGCCCCGGCGGGGCAAGGTCCGGCTTATTGCATTATGATCCCGCCGCCCAATGTGACTGGCAGCCTGCATATGGGCCACGGTTTCAACAACACCGTCATGGATGCCTTGGTCCGCTATCAGCGGATGAACGGACGCAACACCTTATGGCAGGTGGGTACGGACCACGCGGGCATTGCTACGCAAATGGTGGTCGAACGCCGTCTGGCTACACAACAGATCACCCGCCACGATCTTGGACGGGAGAAGTTTCTGGAAAAAGTCTGGGAATGGAAGGACGAGTCAGGCGGAACCATCACCCGGCAATTGCGTCGCTTAGGGTCGTCTGTTGATTGGAAGAGGGAGCGCTTCACCATGGACGAAGGCTTGTCCCGCGCCGTGCAGGAGGCGTTTGTGCGCCTTTACGACGACGGGCTGATTTACCGTGGCAAGCGTCTGGTGAATTGGGACCCAAAATTGCACACCGCCATTTCCGATCTGGAGGTGGCTAGCGAAGAGGAAAAAGGCTCGCTTTGGCATCTTCGTTACCCACTGTCCGACGGGTCGGGCTATCTGGTCGTCGCCACCACCCGCCCGGAGACCATGCTAGGTGACACCGCCGTGGCGGTGCACCCGGAGGATGTCCGGTACCAACATCTGCTCGGCAAAACGGTGGACTTGCCCGTCACAGGCCGGCAAATTCCCATCATCGCCGACGACTATGTGGACCCGGAGTTTGGCACAGGCTGTGTGAAAATCACCCCGGCCCATGATTTCAACGACTATGAAGTGGGCAAGCGCCACAATTTGCCGTTGATCAATGTGCTGGACCGCGATGCCCGCATCTTGTCCGAATTCACCGTGTTGACCTTTGCAGGTTACGCCGCGGCACACGGCGAAGTGGCACCGCAGTCCTACGCCGGTTTGGATCGGTTCGAGGCGCGCAAGCAAATCGTTGCTGAATTGGAAAGTCTGGGCTTGCTGGAAAAAACCGAACCGCACACATTGAAAATTCCCCGTGGCGACCGATCCGGCGTAATCGTCGAACCTTGGCTCACCGACCAGTGGTATGTCAACGCCAAGGTCTTGGCCAAACCAGCCATTGCGGCGGTGGAGGACGGGCGTATCCGTTTTGTGCCGCAACAGTACGAGAATCTGTATTACTCTTGGATGCGTGATATCCAGGACTGGTGCATCTCCCGCCAATTGTGGTGGGGCCATAGGATACCGGCTTGGTATGATGCCCACGGCAATGTGTATGTGGGCCGCAACGAAGCCGAGGTCCGCGAAAAATACAGTTTGGGGGCTGGCGAGGAACTTTGCCAAGACGAAGACGTATTGGACACTTGGTTTTCATCCGGGCTGTGGACGTTTTCCACCTTGGGCTGGCCTGAGGAAACGCCGGAACTGAAGGCCTTCCACCCCACCAACCTGCTGGTCACAGGTTTTGACATTATTTTCTTCTGGGTGGCGCGGATGGTCATGATGACCATGCACTTGCTGAAGCACCCCGATGGAAGTCCGCAAGTTCCGTTCAAGACGGTCTATGTGCATGGCCTGGTCCGCGACGCGGAAGGCCAGAAAATGTCAAAGTCCAAGGGTAATGTGCTAGACCCCTTGGATATCATAGACGGCATCAGTTTGGAAAGTTTGGTCGCCAAGCGCACCGCCGGTCTGATGCAGCCGCAAATGGCGCAAAAGATCGAAGCGCGTACCCGCAAGGAGTTTCCCAATGGGATCAGCGCCTACGGTTGCGATGCCCTGCGCTTCACCTTCGCCTCTTTGGCTTCCACCGGCCGTGACATCAAGTTTGACATGGGGCGGGTCGAAGGCTACCGCAATTTCTGTAACAAGCTATGGAATGCCGCCCGTTATGTGCTGATGAACACAGAGGGTCAAGACACTGGGCTTAATGGTTCGCCCCGCGTTTATAGCTTGCCCGACCGTTGGATTCAAAGCCGGATGCATGACACTATACGGTCAGTCCGCGAATCCATTGAATCCTACCGCCTTGATTTGGCAGCCCAGTCAATCTACGAGTTCGTTTGGAACGAATATTGCGACTGGTACCTTGAAGCGGCAAAGGTCAGCCTGCAAAGTGACGATCCGGCCAGCCAACGCGGCACCCGGCAGACCTTGGTGCGGATTCTGGAGGGTGTGCTGCGTTTGGCCCATCCGCTGATGCCTTTTATCACCGAAGAAATCTGGCAACGCGCCGCGCCTCTCGCGGGCAAGGCAGGTCCAACTATCATGAACCAGCCCTACCCGGAAGCGGAAGCCGGTCGGATAGACCGGGATGCCGTGTGCGAGATGGAATGGGTGATGAATTTCATCCTCGGCGTACGCCGCATTCGGGGCGAAATGAATATCCCCCCTGGCAAGTCTCTGCCTGTGTTGCTGCAAAACGGATCGGCACTAGACCTGCAACGGCTGGAGAATAACCGCGATTTGCTAGTCAAATTGGGCAGGCTTGAAGACATCGTCTGGCTGGAGGGGGCAGACGTAGCGCCCGAATCGGCGATTGCATTGCTCGGTGATCTGCGCATACTAATCCCAATGCGGGGCTTGATCGACAAGGATGCCGAATTGGCCCGCCTTGCAAAAGAGATACAGCGCATTGAAAAAGATCTGCCGCGTGTGGAGGGCAAGCTTCACGATCCCTCCTTTATCGGCAAGGCACCTCCACAGGTTGTGGAAAAGGAACAGGCCAAACTGGCAGAAATGCGTTCGGGCCTGTGCCAATTGAAGGAACAGATTGAGAAAATCAGTGCGCTGTGATGCCATCAACCGGCACTGATGAACATCTTCCCAATCCGGTAGCCGCGCTATGTCAGCCAACACGGGCTATCGCGCCGTGATGATGAGTTTGCTAGGCATCACGGCGGCAACCGGCCTAATGGGCGTGGCGATTATCCTATGGTTGCATTTGGCCGGGCGGTTTGGGTTGGATTTGCCGTTTTGGATGGAGACGGTGTTGATTACCTCAGCCATCTCGGTCACCGCCACCTCACTGTTCTGGTTCGTCTCGGCCAAAAGGCTTTATCTGCAATTGTCCGAGGCCGGACACGAGCGACTGCGGCTGCGAATGGCAGCCGAGGCCAGCGCCGACATGATTTTTTTGACCGACACCTTGGGGCGGATCGAATACGCCAACCCCGCGTTCTGCCGCTTCACTGGCTGGAATGCCGCCGAATTGCCGGGGAAGACGGCGGTCGACATTCTGAAAAGTGGCAGAACCCCGCCGGCGGTTTACCAGAGCCTATGGGAAACGCTGAATCGGGGTGAGTCCTGGCGGGGGCGTCTGCTTAACCGCCGCAAAGCTGTATCGCCCAATCCTTCAAATGCGACAGCAGCTGACCCGGTTTGGCAGGGCAGCTTTCCGCAGCGCCGCAAGGATGACCCTCTCCCGTCCACGTCCACCCAACCCGACAACCTACTGTATTGGGCCGACGTGACGATCACCCCGATACACGACGAAGCGGGCATGCATATAGGCTATGTGTCCATCCAGCGCGATATCAGCGAAGAGGTCGATCGGGAAGGGCGCTTCACACTCGTTCGTTTGGATACGGAAGCCAGGTTGGCGGTTGTGGAAATTCTCAACCAATCGTCACCGCTGAAGGAGCGTTTCGCCAAGGTTCTGGACAGGCTGTTTGAATTGCCTTATTTCAATTTGCAAAATAAGGGCGGGGTTTTTCTTCGCGGCAGCGATACGGATGGCTTGGAAATGTTCGTCCATCAAGGCAAATTCACTGACGAGTTTCTCCGTTGCGAACGTAAAGTTCCGTTGGGTGCGTGTTTGTGCGGGCGGGTGGCGGTTTCCGGCGAGGTGTTGGTCTCTAACGATTGCTTCTGCGATCCCCGCCACGAACATCGGTTTGCAGGCATGACCGTCCACGGCCACTACATCGTCCCGCTCGTTTCGGGAGAGGACACACTGGGCGTGATGTTCCTTTACACCGATCCGCATCCGCTACAAACCCCTGAGCGTATCGGTATACTCAAGCAGATCGGCGAGGCAATGGGCCTAGCTTTGATGAGGGAGCAGACGCGTAAAATGGTCGAGCAAGCCCGCGATGCCGCATTGGATGCCTCCCGCCAGAAAAGCGAGTTTCTCGCCAATATGAGCCATGAAATCCGCACACCGATGAATGGCATTTTGGGTATGCTCGAACTGTTGCGGCGGACCCCGCTAGATGAAGAACAGTTGGAGTTTGCCAATACTGCGGCTGGCTCGGCTGAGGCGCTGTTGGCCATCATCAACAGCATCCTCGATTTTTCCAAAATCGAAGCCGGCAAACTCGAACTGGACAGCGTCTATTTCAATCTGCGGGTCTTGGTCGAGGAAGTGTGCGCCTTGTTGGCATCCCAGGCTTTTGCCAAGGGCTTGGAGTTCAACTGCTTCGTCGAGCCTAGGTTGCCTGGAGAATTGCGCGGCGATCCGACCCGTTTGCGTCAAATCTTAACCAATATCATCGGAAATGCCATTAAATTCACCCACCAAGGTGAGGTTTCCGTAGATGTGGTCTGCCTGTCTGAAGACGCGCAGCAGGCTACTTTGCGCTTCACGGTCACCGACACAGGCATAGGCATCTTGCCGGGAGACCAGCACCGCTTGTTCAATCCTTTTGAGCAGGCTGACGGTGCCACCACCCGGCGTTTTGGCGGCACCGGCTTGGGCTTAAGCATATGCAAGAGCCTGATAAGCCGCATGGGAGGCAGCAAGATACAAATTGATAGCGCACCGGGTAGCGGGTCGTCCTTCTGGTTTGTCATTTCATTCGAAAAACCCGACAAATCGGGTGCGACGGCTTTGCCAAAGACTCTGGCACATCGCCGAGTGTTGATTGTGGATGACAATGCGACCAACCGGACCATACTCGAACGCCTGTTCCAAGACTGGGATGCCGTGGTGGGCATGGCGGAAAGCTCCCCACAGGCACTCGACAGGCTTAGGGAAGCTCTAGGGGAAGACAAACCTTATGAGCTTGTGGTCATGGACATGAACATGCCGGACATGGATGGCTTGATGCTTGCCCAAGCGATGATGGAGGAAAAGGGACTTAGCAATATACCGCGCATCTTATTGAGTTCGGGCGGTGTCGTGACTGAAAGTGAGCGCGCCAAAGCAGGCATACACCACTCCCTGACCAAGCCTGTGCGCCAGTCTCTATTATTTGATGCGGCGGTTTCCAGCCTCTCTGGCGGAAGACGCAGAGTCCAGGCGGGCGTGGCACCTCCCTCCGTAACTATGCCAAGCTTGGCGGGACACAGGGTTTTGGTGGCGGAGGACAATCCGGTCAACCAAAAAGTGGCATTGAAAATGTTGGAAAACTTGGGTGTGGATACCTTTTTGGTCGACAATGGGAGGGAGGCTTTGGAAGCCTTGGAACGCGAAACCTTCGACCTAGTGTTGATGGACTGCCACATGCCGGAGATGGACGGTTACGCTGCCGTGCAGGCTTTGCGCGAGCGCGAACGCAGCGGGTCGCTCAAGCGGACACCGGTGATTGCCTTGACGGCGAACGCCCTGGAAGGGGACCGGGAAAAGTGCGTTGAAGCTGGCATGGACGACTATCTGCCTAAACCCCTACTGCTGGATGATCTCTCGAAAATGCTGCAACGTTGGTTATTGCCAGATGCAGATGGCTATACTTCGTCAAGAACGCAAGGCGTTTGAACATCGTGCCGAAAGCGTTGGACGAGGAACCGATCCGCGAGGCGTTCGCGCTAGCCAACACCGCCGCGCTATCGTCGGCTGAATTGGAACAACAGGAGCGGTGGCATGACTTCATCTCATCCAGCAAGCCCGTTTAGGGTTGCCGTCATTGACAATAAAGACGATGTCCTTTATGGCATGAGGGCCATGCTGGAGGAGCAGGGCTATGATGTGGAACTTTTCTATTCGACAGAGGATTTCCTTGGCTCTGCTGACCCTAAAGATTTTATTTGCATCTTTTTAGACTACTTGCTAGGAAGAAACCGCGCCAATGGTCTGGAGTATCTCAAAGAAAATCCAGATGTCAGCCGAGCTACGTCAGTGGTGATGATGACTGAATTTGCCGATATTCCATCCTCCTTTCAATCCGCCAAGCTAGGTGTGATGGCTTATCTACCTAAACCCATCCTCACTTCGCAATTGAGTGAATTACTGAAGCAGGCGAAGGAAAAGCCAATGCAGCTTTTGCCAAAGTCCGAGCCAACGGAAAAAGAGCCGCAATCGGTAGGTCGGCAAAGATTGTTTGACCGGGTTGAGTCATTTACCAGCTTGGAGGAATGGTGCCGGTTGATTGATCAAGCGCAGGAAAAGCTTTCGCCGGAAATTGTGAGGCAGTTGATGTCACTGGAGCTTCGTGAAGTGCAGGTGTTTGCCAAGATTGCCGCACGCGGACTCACCAATAAAAAAATTGGCAAGGAGTTGCATTTGTCGGACAGGACCATCGAAACGCATTACAACAGTCTTAAAGACAAACTTCAATTGAAAGAATCTGATGTGCGGGCGGCGACGCTGAAACTGCGCGATATATTACTTGAGTTAATCGAGGCAACAAGCAAATCGGAATGAATGTCCGATCAATGCCAATCAACTCCGCCAACGTGGGAGCGTAATGGTAAAGCAAGCGCCGTGCTCGGGGGGCAGACGGTTTTGATCCCGGATTTTGCCACCGAAACGTTTCACCACCTGCCGTTCACAATAGACTAAGCCCAAACCCGAACCATAGGGCTTGGTGCTTTTAAATGGTTGGAACAAGTCTTCCGGGCGGCTTATCCCCGGCCCATCATCGGTGACGCGCAGCATCACATTCTCCCCATCCGTTCCCGCCTCAAGGGTAATCGAATCGCCTTGCCCGGTATCGCGTATTGCCTCCGCAGAATTGCGCAGCAGATTGAGTAGAACCATTTCCAAGGCAATGGGGCAGGCCATCACCTGCACACCGGACACATCCGCCAGTATATGCAATTTGATGCCTTGCAAACGGGGGTCAAGTTCAGCCAATGCCACCGTGCTTTGCAATAGGCTAGCGATAGCCACAGGTTCCATTGTGTCAGACGATTGGTCTTGCTGGATATGGGTCTTAATATCCTTTAGAAAAATGGCGGTGCGCTTTGCGCTGGCGTGTGCCTGCTCCAAATCCCGCAATAGAATTCCCTCTGCCGCGTTGCCGTCCCGTAGGCGCGACAATGAACTTTCCAGGCAACCTATGATTCCGGTCAGAGGCTGAGGGAGTTCATGGGCGATGAATGCGACCGCTTCGCCGCGCTCGTATAAAGCCAAGGTGCGTTCGTGGGCTTGCAACAGTCGCGTATAGAGACTTTGTTGGATGCGGAATAAAAACCATGTGACTAGACTCGCCAATGCGAAGACGGCGAGAGCCGGCCAATGCGACTCCCAAGCTGAAGGCGCGGCGTAGAGGATTACATGCAAATCATTGTCGGCTAGTTTGATTTCGATGGGCTTATTATTTTGATTGTCCCTTGTAAATTCACTGGTTTCGGCTTGCCCGGCGGTCACCGTGGCATAGATCGGTTCGAAGTGGCTGAATCGCTCGTTAATGTAAGGGCCTTCGATATAGATTTTTACCTTGAATTCACCCAGATTTATCTTGTTGAAAGTAGAGTCAAATAATTTCCCCAAATTAAAACACGCTTCAACTGCTTCGACAGGGTTGTCATTGTCCGATCCCAATGGATAGAGAACCACATGCCAAGTCAATAGCATTTGACTGGTGCCATTCGCTTGCTTAGACACCAACAACCGGCTCCAGTCCGGTGCGAAAGGCTGATCCGTCGGGTTGGGTGGCATTTTTTTGATCAGATCGATTTGCTCCACACCCATCGCCTGTAAATCCTTGAGGTATCCTTTGAAATTAGGTATCTGGCCAGTCTCGTATTGGTTGAAAGCAATTTTTATTCTGGTCTGAATGTTGGTCATTCGCTGCTCGGTCAATTCCATTAAAGCATCGGCCTTTAGCTTGAATTCGCTTAACTGCCTGTCGTGCCAAAAACGGTCCATCGCGTAGCCTGCGACCAGCGACAGCAGCAAGCCAAACACCAGTAGCGCTTGGGAGAATCGGATAAAGTTTTTTGGCATGGTGTTACAGCGTTTTCATCTTTAAAAAATAACTACTCATGTCACTCTAAGAATGGCTGATCGGTAGGATGGGTAGATGCATGGATGCCGAAACTCTAAGAGTGCTCCAATTTTGTAGTGATAAGGGAATAAATAACTGTTCTTCATTTAACCCTAAAGTTAACAGAATTTCCTGCGCTATCCTACCCATTATCAAGTAACTCTCTGATGTTGAATACGCTGTAATATCTTAACCAAGCTCCGTTGGTGCCACACTCGGTAGTTTTACCCAATGATTTTCAGTAATTTCCCGAATGGTTTTCGGGAGGGTCCAACACGATAATGAGCATATGGGCTCCCGCCTATCCCTATGGGCGCGGTGAAAACACCGCGCCATTTTTTTTCCAGCAATGCAGGAAAGTGGTTTTACCCAATCCGTTTCAGGTGTTTCCTGAATAAATTCCATCCACCTTAGTTGAGGATACTTTTATGCGAACATCCGTATTGACCCTTTGTGTGTCATTAGCAACCATAGGCACTGCCCTAGCCAACCCAGACCTCGAGAAACTGATGCAAGATACTAGCAACTGGGCAAGTTGGGGTGGCGATTATGCCGGCACACGGTATAGCCCGTTAAGCCAGATCAACAAAGACACTGCGAAGGGGCTAAAACCGATTTGGACTTTTTCGACCGGCATGTTGCGCGGTCACGAAGGCGGTCCGCTGGTGCTGAAAGGCCCGTGGAAATACTTGGATGAGGACGGTTCGGTGAAAGAGAAGGAGAAGTCCATCATCTTCATCCATTCAGGTTTTCCACACCGGGTTTACGCGCTGGATCAAGACACCCAGACGGTGCTGTGGGAATACCAGTACGTTGCAGATAAGGGGGTCGATACCAGCCAAGTCATCGGTGTGATGTGCTGCGATATCGTCAATCGAGGCTTGGCCTACGGCGATGGCAAGCTGTTCCTGTCGCAAGGCGACGCGACCTTGGTTGCGTTGGATGCGTTTAGCTCAGATGCTGTATTGGCCAAGACTAAGGGGACAAAAATTATCCCAGCCAACCGGATTGCGTGGAAAGTTCAAAACGGCGACACCAAACTTGGGCAGACCAACACCAATGCGCCTTTGGTCGTCAAAGACAAGGTCATAACCGGGATTTCCGGGGGCGAGTATGGTGTGCGAGGCTTCTTGGCAGCCTACAGCATAAAGGATGGCAGTCCGGCTTGGAAAGCCTATAGCACCGGGCCGGATGCCGAAATGAAAATCGACCCGGACAAGACTCAGACGTGGACCGACGGCAAGATGGCCCCCGTCGGCAAGGATTCATCGCTGAAAAGCTGGCAAGGCGACCAATGGAAAATCGGCGGCGGCACGGCTTGGGGCTGGTATAGCTATGACCCGAAACTTAATTTGATTTATTACGGAACGGGCAATCCGTCCACTTGGAATCCGCTGCAACGCCCAGGCGATAACAAATGGTCTATGTCGATCTGGGCCAGGGATGCCGACACTGGCGAGGCGCGATGGGTCTACCAAATGACTCCACATGATGAGTGGGATTACGATGGCGTCAGCGAAATGATGCTGGTTGACACCCCGCTGAAACACCGGGATGGCAAAGAACACGCTAGGCTGTTGACTCACTTTGACCGTAACGGGTTTGGTTATACCCTAGACCGGGAAACAGGCGAATTGCTGGTTGCCGAGAAGTTTGACAAGGCGGTCAACTGGGCCACCCATGTTGACTTGAAGTCAGGCCGTCCGCAGGTGGACCCCCGTTATTCCACTCAAGCAGGCGGGGAAGACAAGGCACAGGGTAGCGGTCCCGACGGCAAGCCTGGCACAGCCGACGATGATTTGATCTGCCCATCCGCGATGGGCGCGAAAAATCAGCCGCCGGTCGCTTGGTCACCTAGGACCAAGCTTGTTTACATTCCGGGGAACCACACCTGCATGACTTACGAGCCGTTCCAGGTTGACTATACCGCAGGCCAGCCCTATGTCGGTGCGACCCTGAATATCATGCCGGCAGCCAAGGATGTGAAAACTGGCGAGCCTGTTTATTTGCATGACGCAAAGACTGGCGCGATTGTACTGGATGATAAAGGCCACAAAGTTCCAAGTCCAGACATGGGTGCGTTCACCGCCTGGGACCCGACCACAGGCAAAATTGCCTGGACTATCAGCGAACCGTTTTCACTATGGGGCGGGATGCTGGCAACCGCAGGCGATGTGGTGATTTATGGCACACTGGAGGGCTATTTGAAAGTCCGCGATGCCCACAGCGGGGCTGAACTCTACCGTTTCAAAACCCCGTCGGGCATTATCGGCAATGTCAGCACTTGGGAATACCAAGGCAAGCAATATGTGGGCGTGTTATCGGGCTTGGGCGGATGGGCCGGAATCGGTGAGGCAGCGGGTCTTCCAGAAAATGACCCCACTTGTGGTCTGGGAGCATGCGGCACCTACCAAGGATTGAAAGCGCATTCCAAATTGGGTGGGGTGTTTACCGTGTTTGGTTTGAACAACTGACAGTTTGTGCCAAATGCTGTTGAAGTAAGCGTCTAAAGACGCATTAACACACGGCATTCCCAAGCTGCGACTCTCACCGTTAGGCACCAGTCGCGCCGAGCCAAAATGCCGTCATTCCAGCAGGGATGCAGGAATCCGTGCGCCCGTGAGGGCGCACAGTCAGTGCGGTGAAAGTCCGCACCGGAGGAGGCCATAACCTCACTGCCATTAAGTTAAGCTCGGATGGAGTGCAAGGCTTGCCTTGCGGAATTACCAACCACTTGTAAATCCTGGCAAGGCAAGCCTTGCACTCCCTGTGATAGCGAGTCGCGGCCCTTAACTTAATGGCAGTGGGCCATAACCTCCGAAGCTGAAGGTAACTGCGTCGCCGCGAGGCGGGGTGGGGAGCAACCGGAGGCGAACCGACAGTCCGACGGGATTTCATGCACCCCGAACAGCGTCCTGGCGTTGTTTTCCCCGTGCGCCTGTTCCAATGTGCTCTGGTACTCCAAAAACGAGGGGCTTTGCATGAAGAACACCGAAAAGGCGCTCAACCCCGCGTCGACAAGAGTGTAGCTCTTGCTCTTGCCTTTTCGGGCATCGACAACTGTATCGAAAGTGCCGCGTATCAGTCTCGTGATATCGCCCATGGTCAAGGCAACGAGGCCAAAGGGTCTGCTCATTGTGCATATTCTAGTATGGTCAATGCGGCTACTTTACCGGATAATCGCCAAAATGAGAATTGCTGGTGTGTGCGCCTAACCCACCCTGCAACAGCCCGCAAGTGGTATCGCGTAAGGTTATCTATTTATTGTAGGGCTTAAATGCCATATTATAAAGCAGTATTGAAAGCATGAACAGGTTCAGGAGCAAGTCTGTTGACATTGTATGGTTTTACAGCCATGTCGGGCAATATCTTTACCGCTGCCCGACAAGCGAACGTCCGGCGTTCGCCAAAGAAACACACCCGACACGGGCTGTCCACAAGTATTTTCTTTCCCAACCGCCAAGACACAAGGAAATGATGATGAATTTGTTAATTTCTGCGCTGCTTATTCTTGGGGTTGGTTTGCTCCCAAACGCCCAAGCTAGCGGCACCACCACTCCGACCACGTCCCATGTCGGGACTAATATGGCAATGCTGAATCTGCAAAGCAGTGGCAGCGGAACCGGCTATTTCACATTGCTAAGCGGCAGTTACGCGGCCTGCGGCAGCGGTGCGCAAGTCAAGGCCGGACAAACCAGCGCTGGCACCACCGCGCCCTACCACGGCTCGCTGCCACTAGTGGCAAACACCCTAGGCCATTATACGGTGCGCAACCTGACCCAAAGCACCGCCTACACCATTTGTTTTACCGCCGAAAACCCTACCGGCTCCAACCTGCAAACCACCCCTTCTACGGCCAACTTCAGCACACTGGCACCCTTAGCCAGTGGCAACAAGTGGGTGACGGTAGGCAGTGCCGGGTTTACTGCTGGCTCAGCTTCTAGCATTTCATTCGCCTTCGCGCCGGACGCCACACCTTATGTGGCGTATCGTGATCAAGGACTCAACGCCTCTGAGACGGTAATGAAGTTTGATGGCACACACTGGGTCATTGTGGGCAGAGCAGGTTTCTCTGCCGGAACTGCTAGAGATAATTCATTGGCGTTTGCCCCGGATGGCACACCTTATGTCGCTTATAAGGATGAGGCCAACGGCGAAAAGGCGACGGTGATGAAGTTTGATGGCACGAACTGGGTCACTGTCGGCAGAGCAGGTTTCTCTACCGGATCTATTGGTTATAATCCATCTAACGTTCCATGGGCTTTGGCCTTCTCCTTTGCCCCGGACGGCACACCTTATGTCGCTTATCAGGATGGAACCGTCAGCGACAAGGCGACGGTGATGAAGTTTGATGGCACAAACTGGGTCACGGTCGGCAGCGCAGGGTTCTCTGCCGGATTTGCTTATTATGCTTCATTGGCCTTTGCCCAGGACGGAACACCTTATGTGGTGTATGAGGATGCAGGGAACAACTACAGGGCGACAGTGATGAAATTTGATGGCGCAAACTGGGTCACAGTGGGTAGTGCTGGGTTTTCTCCCCTATCTGCTTTTTTTACTTCATTGGTCTTTGCCCCGGACGGCACCCCCTATGTGGCTTATGAGGATAATGTCAACTACAGGGCGACGGTGATGAAGTTTGATGGCACTAAATGGGTTGCCGTGGGCGATGCTGGGTTCACTGTCGCTATCGATCACCCTTCATTGGCTTTTGCCCCGAACGGCACACCTTATATGGCGTTTGCGGATACAAGATACGGTTATGATGATACGGTAATGAAATTTGACGGTACGAACTGGGTCACTGTGGGCAACGTTGGGTTCTCTGCCAGTGATGCTGGTTTTACCTCACTGGCGTTTGCCCCGGATGGCACCCCCGCTGTGATGTATCAGGATAGTGGGAACGATAACAAAGTGACGATGATGAAGTTACAATCCCCCGCCTGCGGCAACGGGGTGGGCCTAACTGTCAACCCGGCCCCGCAGTGGCAGACCTTAGCCGCGCCCTGCACCCCGAACAGCCCTGCCACCGTCGCAGGCACCTTCGGCCGCGGCAATACGGGCAGCTTGCTTGGCACCCACTATGCCAGCCCTTCCAATGGTTGGACCCTGTACACCCGCAATGCGGCGGCGGCAGGCAGTTCGGGCACCTATGTCCAGTCCCTAATTAGCGACGTAGTCGCCCCCGGCACCGGCTACTGGCTCAAAAGTCTGGCAACCCCGGTCGGCGGTGGTAACCTGACTATCACCGGCACCGCCACCCCGGTGGATAGCGGGCTGGCAGGCTGCACCTCGGGCTTGGGCTGCTACGCGATAAAAGTCGGCACGGTCGCGGGCCAGAACCGCTACAACCTAGTCGGCAACCCTTTCCCCTATAGCGTCGCATGGGCGGAGGTGCGGGTGTTGGTCAACGGTACTGTTTACACGCCCGGCCAGGCGCAGGCGGCGAACATAATCTCCAACACCATCTGGATTTGGAACGGCAACGGCTACGACAGCTATTCCGACACGCCGCCGACCGACGGCAACTTGGAATATTTTTCCTCGTTCTGGGTCAACGTGCTGCCTGGCGCGGCGGGCAAGTCCGTGCAGTTGCTGATCCCGTCACGGGCCGTGGTCGGCGAGGCCGATCTGTCACTGTTTGGACTCTTGGCCACCAATACGGTTGAAATAACAACGGCAGCAGGCCGGAATAAGCCTGTCTTAAGCAAAGTCGAAAGGCCCGCGCCAGCGGGTGTTTTCGGCGAACTGGCTAGCCGGATGCCGGAAACGGTTGCTAAGCGACCTTATTCCGGCCTACATCTGCGCCTGCTGGACCCGCAACAGACCGGCTCGGTTTTAAAAACCGAGTCGGTCTTGGCAGCCACGCCTTGGTATTCGCGCCTGCTGGACTGGGTGATCCCGGCCGCCGCAGCCGATGCAGCCACCCAGCCGGTTGAATGGACTATCCGGCTGAATGTGGACAACCCCAAGACCGGCTGGAAGGACCACAACTCCGTATTGGGCCAATTGCTTGCCGCGAAAGACGGCTATGACGCTACCGACTTGGTGGAAATGGCCCCGTTCGCCTCACCCTACCTGACTTTAGTTTTCCCGCACCCTGAATGGGGCGGCGGCAAGGCTGGTAACTACGCCAGCGACCTGCGCTCTGCCAGCGGCTTGGCTACGGTATGGAACGTCGATCTCCAAGCCGACCCGGTGGGTTCGCAAGTGGTGCTGACTTGGCAGGGCGACCCGGCCATCCTCGCCCGTTCGCAACTGACCGACCTGTTAACCGGCAAGGTCATCAACCCCGCCGACCCACAATGGGCGAAGGGCTACCCGGTGACACTGAGCACCTCGGTGCGGCATTTTACTTGGAGCTATCTGGGCCGTTAAAATAACTGGCAAGTTGAGATAAGACTCACTCCCTAATCACTATAAAATTGGACAACGTGCAGGATGGGCAAAAGCCCCTAGGGCCGTCCACTCTTGGTGGGCGCGGTTTGATGGGCACGGCCTGGTGGCCTTTGCCCATCCTACGAATCAACCATTTTTTTGACGTTGAAAACTCTGTATTTTTGAGAAAAGCCATGCGTCTAAATAAATTGCTTCCTACGGTTTTCGCTGCTATCAGCCTGTTACTTACGGGTAATCTGCTTTGGGCAGGTGGCAGTGCGACGAGTGTCGGTGTCAATGTCCAAAATGTCGGCGCCGACATGGCTACCTTTGTGATTACATCCACTCAAGGCGGCACAGGCTACTTTACCTTGCTGTCTGGGTTCGGTGTAAACTGCGGAACGGTTGCCCAAATTCAAGCGGGGCTGGATGCCAATGGCAAGTCGGCAACAGCCCGTGGCTCATTGCCGCTGAGTGCCAATATTGCGGGGAATTACACCGTTCGCAATCTACTGCAACAGTCTGCCTATACAGCTTGTTTCACCGACGGGGGAGTGCCAGCTCTTGTTAGCAGCCTGAGTTTCACCACGCAGCAGATGGTTGTTTATTCCAACCCTATGTTTGGGCTTGTCGGCACTCCCACCCTGCCTACACCTCCTGGCGGAATATTTTTCGACTCACTGGCCATCGCCCCTGACGGCACCCCTTATATGGAGTATGGGGACGGAGGCAATGGCAATAAAGCGACTGTGATGAAATACACGAACGCCACGGGGTGGGTTGCCGTGGGTGCCACGGGTTTTTCGGCGGGCGGGGCAGCTTTTCCATCCTTAGTGTTTGCCCCTGACGGCACCCTTTATTTGGCATATATGGACGAAGCGAATGGAAGCAAGGCTACGGTAATGAAATATGACGGCTCGGCTTGGACCGCCGTGGGTACAACAGGCTTTTCTGCCGATTCTGCTGTTAATATTTCCTTGGCGTTTGCAGCGGATGGCACCCCTTGTGTGGCATATAGCGACGGTGCTAAAGGGGGTGCTGCGACGGTCATGAAATATGACGGTGTTGCTTGGACCGCAGTGGGTACTGCTGGATTTTCAGCGGGGCAAACCGCATTTACTTCATTGGCGTTTGCCTCGGACGGCACGCCTTATGTTGCGTATACGGAATACAATAGCAGCCCGCAAAAAGCGACGGTGATGAAATACAACGGTTCGGCCTGGGTTGCAGTGGGGTCTCCCGGTTTTTCTGCCGGGGGTGCCTATAACACCTCGCTGGCATTTGCCCCGGATAACACACCCTATGTGGCCTACAGTGATTTTAGCAATGGTCACAAAGCAACAGTGATGAAGTACAACGGGCTGGCGTGGGTTCCCGTGGGGATTGCCGGCTTTTCAGTGGGTGCCGCCGCTTACACTGATTTGCTTATAGGCGCGGATGGAACCCCTTACGTGACGTATCAGGACGAAAGTAATTATCAGCAAGCGGTGATGAAATACAACGGAACGGCTTGGGTCAGTGTGGGAGTAGGGGTTTGGAATTCTTGGTTAAACGTTTACGACGTTTCTTCCGGTTACGGTTCCTTGGCCTTAGCCCCTGACGGCACACCCTATGTGTCTTATTTAGACAACTCATTAAGTGCTGCCAAAGCGGCTGTGATTCGATTGGGGAATCAAAGCAACCTAGTTGTCAGTTCAAGTGCCAATCCATCGGTTTATGGCGCACCCGTGACGTTTACCGCCCTATTATCCCCGTCCATCAATCCTAGCGGCACGGTGTTATTCAAATCTGACGGCAATCCCATTGCTGATTGCGGAACTAACGGCATGGTCAACATGACGGCAGGTCGTGCGGTTTGCACCACCTCGTCGTTGTCGCTCGCAACTCAAAGTGCGCAGCATCAAATAATATTTGAATATATCGGCGATGGTTCCAATGTCATCCAGAACAATGCGCTCATTTACCAAGCAGTTTTGCTCACGCAAACCATCAGTTTTGGCACTGCGCCGACAATCACTGTGGGTGCTACTGGCAGCGTCACGGCGACAGGCGGCGCTTCCGGCAATCCAGTCGTGTTTTACTCGGAAAACCCTGGAATTTGCACCGTAACGGCTAACGGTGTGGTCACAGGCATCACCGCAGGGACGTGTATTATCGGTGCCAACCAATTGGGTGGTGGCAATTATATGGCTGCACACCAAGTCAATCAGAGTTTTACTATCGGCAAGGGTAGCCAGGCGATTAGCTTCAACGGATCACCGTATCTCGCGGTGGGCGGCACTGTCACAATTTCGGTTACTGGTGGAAATTCGGGCAATCCGGTGACGCTTTTTTCAAGCTCCCCTAGCATTTGCAGCGTGGCGGGAAATGTCGTGACAGACCATGTTGCAGGAACCTGTAGCATTTATGCCAATCAGGCGGGTAACAATAGTTACAACGCCGCGCCTACCGTTTGGTTAAACATTAATGTAGGAATAGGTTTGAATTCGGTCAGCATTGCGACCTCGGAGAATATCAACGGCATCGTCTGGTCGGGCAGCCAGTTTGTCGCGGTAGGCAATGCCGGGATAATTCTGACCAGCCCGGACGGCAGCCATTGGATATTCCAAAACAGCCCAGTCATTGCCGACCTCATCGCCGTGGCTTGGTTAGGCGACCAATTTGTCGCTGTCGGTGCCCAGGATACCGTATTGAGCAGCCCGGACGGCATCAACTGGTCTAAACGCTTTGCCGACAACACCAGCACGGCAAGGCTGTTGAGCATTGCCAATGCCGGTGGCGGCAATTTTTTTGCCGTAGGCGATGACCCCAACCACCCCAACAACGGAGTCTGGCTACTGAATAATGACAGTAGCGCCAGCCCCAGTAGTTGGACACCGACTCAGGCAGTTGCCAACTACGGGCAATTTGAAAGCGTGACTTGGGGGGGCAATCGCTTTGTTGCTGTGGGTTCCAATGGCGGCAGTTCGGCCTTGGTCGGCACGACGGTCAACGGCAGCACAGTTAATACTGTCCAACCTGCGGGAATTGCCCCGCTCCATGCCGTGGCCTGGACGGGCAGCCAGTTTGTCGCGGTAGGCGACTATGGCACGATAGTGACCAGTCCTGACGGCAATACGTGGACTGCCCAATCTTCTGGCACAAGTAGGGTTTTCTATGCCGTCATCTGGACGGGTAGCCAATTTGTCGTTGTGGGCCAATACGGAGCCGTATTGACTAGTACTGACGGCATTAACTGGGTTGCGCCACCTGCCGGCACGTCAAGCAGCTTTACCGGTGCCGCGTGGTCCGGCAGCCAGTTGGTTGTCGTTGGCACTAACGGCACGGTGATGACCGGCACCAACCCGTGGGGGGGTGTTTTGGCTCTCGCCAACAAACGCTGGCTCCAAGTCGGCCTGCCGGCCAATCCCGCTGTATCGACAGTAGGCGGAGTGTTTGGCGGGGTCGCTGGCGCTTATAACAAAGACTGGGTACTGTATAAACGCGATGCCAATGCCAACAGCTACGCTGTGCTGCCCAACACGGCAGCGGCACTGGACCAGTCCACGGGGTATTTTTTCGAAACCCTGAAAGGTCCGGCCAATATAGTCTTGTGGAATGGGGCAACAGCCACACCGCTAGTCACCAGCAACAATAATTGCCCGTCCACGGCGGGTTGCTACGAAATCCCCTTGTTTGCCGCCAGCGATAGCACTGCCCGTGCAAACTTGGTGAATTTCCCGCTGCCTTATCCTGTGGGTTGGTGGGATGTGCGGGTGCAAGTGACGGCAAACGGCAGCACCACGGTTTATACCCCTTCGGCCGCCGAAACAGCAGGCTATTTACAAAAAACCTACTATATCTGGAACGGCACCAGCTACGACACGTTTGACGACAGTACGCCGGGCAAGTTGGGCGTGTTGCAGCCTTGGCAGAGCATTTGGGTCAAAGTACTGCCGGGAAGTTCGGGCAAGACGGTCAAGTTGCTGGTTCCGGCTATCCCCAAACTCAGCATGGCACCGGCGCAAGATACTGCGACACCATTGGCTGTAGGGCACAAACAGGCCCAACCGTGGCTGGCCAAGGCACTGGATTGGCTAGTGCCAGCAGCGGAAGCCGCACCGGTGACGGCAGTCGGTGTCAATGACCGCACAGCGCGGATGGCGGCGGAGGGCTTGGCGATCCAGCAAGGCCACAATTGGTATGTGCGTCTGGTGGCGCAGGAGCCGACGCAAGCCATGCGTGACCGCAACGCCGTGTTCGGCCAGTTGGACGGCAGCGGCACTGGTTCTGACAACCACGATCTGTCGGCGATGGCCCCGTTCGGAACGCCTTATTTGCAAGTGGCGTTTCCGCATCCCGAATGGGGTGCGAAAGCGGGCGACTATGTCACTGACTTCCGCCCGGTGAAACCTGGCACCGGAGCCGACCAGTGGACCTTCGAAGTGCGTAGCGACACACCGCGCAAAGTATTGCTCAAATGGGAGGCACCGCAAGCCGTACTGGACCATTCCGTGCTGGTCGATGTCGCCACCGGGCAAAGCTACTCGCCGGGTTCCGCAGCCTTGCAGGGCGGTGGGCTGTGGATCACCCTGACCGGAACCACACGGCGTTTTACTTGGAATTACCTAGGGCATTAGCCATGCGCTTTTTAGATGTCAAAACCGACTACGCTTTCAAGAAGGTTTTCGGCAGCACCGAGAGCAAGCCTATCCTGATCAGCTTCCTCAACGCCTTGATTGCCTTTCCTAAGGACAAGGAGGTCACGGACCTCACCATCGTCGATCCGTATCAAATCCCCTTGCTGCAAGGCATGAAGGACACTTATGTGGATATCAAGGCCAGGCTGGCCGACGGGCGGGAGGTCATCGTCGAAATGCAGGTGCTGAACGTCAAGGGTTTTGAGCAGCGCATCCTGTACAACGCCGCGAAGAGTTATTCCAGGCAGTTGCGGGAAGGCGAGGACTATGCCTTGTTGAACCCGCTCATCGCCCTGACGCTGACTGACTTCACGCTGTTTGACGGGGAAGACGTGTGCAACCGGTTTCTGTTGCTGGAAAAGGAACGCTTCATCCAATACCGCGACGATATCGAACTGATTTTCTTCGAATTGCCAAAGTTCAG
>CAIZPP010000029.1 GCA_903934875.1 uncultured Methylococcaceae bacterium | reverse complement strand
ATCCAGTATGTTTTTGAAGTATTTACCGTCCGTTTCTGGCAGCAACAATTTCGCTTTTTCCAGGACATTTTTCAACAAGGCCATACGTTCTGATTCCGTCAGGGGTTCCAGCGTTTCGCGTGAAATATCAAGCTTTTGCCTGGTGTATGGCTGCATGGTTTCTGCATAATCCAGGATATATTGCAAATCATCCTTTTCCGGGAACTGCATCAGCGAGTGAATGGCTATAGGGGCTGGCATGTCCAAGGCTGCGAATAATTTTATTTCATCGCCCTGACGCATGAGTTGCTGGGCAATTTCAAATGCAATATGCGCGCCACTGGAATGCCCCAGCAGTTGGTATGGCCCTTGGGCTTGCAATTCCCGTATGATTTTAATGTGGTAGGCGGCGGCCTCTTCCACGCTCCGGCTGGGCGTCGATTTGCCATCCAGACCGGCGGGGCGCAAACCATAAACCGGCTGGTTTGAGGCCAAATGGCGGCTTAGCTCATAAAAATAAATCGGGTCTGAGCCGCCGCCGGGCAATAAAAATAGAGGTATTCTATCGCCTTCACCGCCCATGCTGATGAAGCTGTCTTCGGCGACAGACATCGTCGTTTGCGCCTTCAACATGGCAGCTAGTTGGGCAATGGTGGGGTATTTGAATAACTGGGTAATCGGCAGATTGCGCTGGAAAGCCTGTTCGATACGCGTCATCAACTGGATGGCCAACAGGGAATGCCCACCCAGATCGAAGAAACTTTCCTCAATGCCAACTGGGTGATGAAATACTTCTTGCCAGATATCGGCCAGTTCCTGCTCGACTGCATCTCGGGGCGGCTGTTTTTGGGTGGCAACAGGCAGCGTGGTGCCGCTAATCATTGCCAAAAAGCTATCGCTTGGTTGCATAGCAGGGCTGGCAAGCATATCAGCCAATACAGTTGTTGCTTGGCTCTGGCTCATCGCCTGGAGGATATGCAGCAGATCATCGAGTATTTGCGCAGCATCGGCGGATGTGTAATAGGCTTGGTAATAAACCATCTGAATATCCATCCCCATTGCTGTTGATGTAATCATCAGGGTCAGGGGGTAATGCGTTTGCGCACCCAGTGAGTACGATTCGCCCATGCTTAATGTGGGCTGGCCGGTCGGCTTTTCACTGACCGGGTAGTTCTCATAAACCAAGAGGCTCTCGTACAATGCCGACATGGAGGGTATCCCGCTCCATTGATGCACTTGGCCCGCAGAGCAATATTCGTGGGCCTGCTGCTCTTGCTTGTGGTTCTGTAACTCAGCCAACCATAACCACAATGGCTTGTGTTTCGGGATTTTTGCCCTGACCGGCAGGGTATTGATAAACATGCCAATGATTTTCTCCGCTCCAGTCAGGCCAGGGGGCCGACCCGAAACCGTCGCGCCAAACACTATATCGTCCCGTCCGCTGTAATGGCTAAGTAACAATGCCCAACAGCCTTGGATTAGTGTGCTGGTTGTGAGTTGCTGCTGCCGGACCAGTGCCTGAAGATTTTGTGCCGTGCAAGAATCCAGCATGGCCGAGGCTTTGCCATAGCCTGGTTCCTGTTGGGGCAGGGCTTGGCCCCGTAGCAGGATAGGATGGGTGAAACCTTGCAGATATTCACGCCAGAAGCGTTCTGTTTGCTCCATATCTTGCCGTTGCAACCAGGCAATAAAATCGGAGAATGCGGGAGCCGCCGGTAATTTCGGGATGTGGCCGGACTGTTCAGCCTCATAACACTGAAATAGCTCCTCCCGCAGATTGGATAAACTCCAACCATCGACCAGTGCGTGGTGCAAGGTAAGCACTAACTGATGCGCATGATCGCCTGTTTTCAGAAGTCTTATGCGCAGCAAGGGGGCTTTTTCCAGTCTAAAGCCTTGTTGCCTGTCAGTTTCCAGCCAATCAGCCAATCTGTCCCGTTGTTGCCTGTCATTATCCCCACGCCAGTCTTCAACAGACATTGGGACCGGAACCTTTTGCAGGGTATATTGCAATGGCTGCAATTGGTTCATCCAAACGAACCCGCTTCTCAACATGGCATGACGGTCAAGCAGGTGCTGCCAAGCGCGTTTAAATGCGGCAACGTCCAATAGGCCTTGCAGTGGAATCACCTGCTGTTCAACATGCATACCCTTTGTTGTACCGGCCAATGTTTCCAGTAACATACCCTGTTGGGATGGCGTGGGCGGATAAATGGATTCAATCACGGCTGAAATGTCCCTGTTCGCCTCCATAATGGTTTGAACAAGCTTGTCGAGTTGCTGCTGAGTGCTGGTCAACAATGGGAAATCGGAGGGTGTGAACCCGCCTGCTTTGGCCGACTGGCAGTGGGCGATCAACATTTGCAGCGTGGCGATAAAGGTTTCGCTGAGCCGGAGAACGGTATCCGGTTTGTGGAAGTTCTCGCTGTAGCTCCATGTAAACTGCAAACAATTGTTGCTCACCCAGCCATTAAGGTCAAGCAAGTGCGGACGCAGTTGCCGCTGGCTCCAGTCATGTCCTAGGTCAATGTCATCCTGTCCTTGGATCAGCCTGCCATGCTGGGTTTGCAGACTTTCTTTATGGCCT
>CAIZPP010000028.1 GCA_903934875.1 uncultured Methylococcaceae bacterium | reverse complement strand
GGCAAGCCATAAACCCCGTAGCCGAAGGTAACTGCGTCGCTGTGAGGCGGGGTGGAGAGCAACCGTAGGCGAACTGGCAGTCCGCAGGATAACGAACTCGATTCGGCGGGGTAATGACGGCGAGCCCCCGGAGTGACGGCGAAGCCTGAAAATCACCGGACACGTTGGGGTTGGCGATGGTAAACGATGTTCGGGTCATCCTTGTGTTTGGAGGTGGAATGTCAGGAAGTGTGTGCGAGATAAGCGGGGATACCTGCCCCGGAAGGTGATCTTGGGCAGGGGTCAGAACCCTCATAGTACCGTAAGTCGGAAGTGGACATGGCAAGGTGAGGATAGCGTGGCACCGGCGGGAAACCAGCCGGATAACAGAGAAGACAAACACGAGCCTAAACCATGACCGGGGAAGATGGTGACGGACGGGCAGCAAAACCGTCCATAGGGAAGGGGGGTAGGAAGGTGGAATTTCCGAATCCGACGTGAGGCAAGTCACGGGGTCAACCTATGGTACTGCACCCCGAGAAGCTGGCATCTGGTCAGCCTAAGTCTGCGAATGGGTAAGGGAGTTGCGGATTGAAGCGGTAACGCGAATGATAGAATCACCCTTGGGAAGTTGTTCATTAGTCCGTCCCGAAGTGGAAACTGCCGACTGGAGAGCCGTGTGCGGGAGAACCGCCAGCACGGTTCGGAGGGAGGGGAGGTTGTGAGCCTTCCCTACCCCTATAAGGTATTACGCCGCCCGCCCGTACTTCTTGCGGAACTTGTCCACACGGCCTGCAGTATCGACAAGCCGTTGCTTGCCCGTATAGAATGGGTGGCAAGCAGAGCAAACTTCAACATGCAGTTCCTTGCAAGTTGTCGATTTTGTTTCAAAGACATTGCCACAACTGCAGTGCACAGTAATGGCCTCGTATTTTGGATGGATACCCGCCTTCATGGAAGTTCTCTCCCCTCAGTCATCGGTTGAAATTAAACGGGTAATGTTACTCAACGCTTTCATTCTTGGCAAGATAAATATTATTTTCCTAATTCCCTATGCGTATCATCACCCTTAATGCTAATGGCATACGTTCTGCCGCACGAAAAGGCTTTTACGATTGGCTTGCGTCACAACGTGCCGACGTGGTCTGCCTGCAAGAAACCAAAGCGCAGGCCGGACAGATTGAAGACCCCCTTTACTGGCCGGAAGGCCTACACTGCCATTACCTGGATGCGGAAAAAAAAGGCTACAGCGGTGTCGCGCTGTATTCAACGGCCCGCCCCGATGCAATCATCCGGGGCTTGAACTGGCCCGACATGGATGCGGAAGGGCGTTATCTGGAGGCGCGCTTCGGCAATTTGAGCGTGGTGTCCCTCTACTTGCCTTCCGGTTCCTCCAGTGAGGAGCGGCAGGCCGTCAAATTCAGTTTTCTTGACCGTTTTATGCCCTTTCTCGAGCAATGCGCCGACTCGGGCCGGGACTATGTCTTTTGTGGCGACTGGAACATTGCCCACCGCAACATCGACTTGAAAAACTGGCGGGGCAACCAGAAAAATTCAGGGTTCCTGCCGGAAGAGCGGGCTTGGATGGACGGACTGTTCGGGACTGGTCGCTGGGTGGATGCGTTCCGTGCCGTCAATCAGGAGCCTGACCAATACACCTGGTGGTCCAATCGAGGCCAGGCCTGGGCTAAAAACGTAGGCTGGCGCATTGACTACCAAATCGCCAGCACCAGCATCAAAGACACCATCCGTGCGGCGTCCATTTACAAAGACGAACGCTTTTCCGACCATGCCCCATTAACGGTTGACTATGACTACCCACTCCCTGCGTAAATCGCTCTGCAACCGGCGTATGCTGATTTGTATTGGAACCGGCTTCTCCTCCGGCCTGCCGCTCTACCTGTTAATCAGCCTAGTGCCGGCTTGGCTGCGGGAAGGGGGGGTCAACCTCAAGTCCATCGGCTTGATGGCCTTGGTCCAATTCCCCTACATCTGGAAATTCCTCTGGGCACCCTTGTGCGACCGCTATGGTTTTTCGCTGGGCCGCAGGCGCAGTTGGATGGCGGTGACACAACTTGCCCTGCTGGCCGGCATACCGGCTTTCGGCTGGTTTGCCCCCCAGCCTGACCTCGCGGAAATCCGCTGGCTGGCATTGCTGGTGGCCTTTTTTTCCGCCACCCAGGACATCGCCATTGACGCCTTCCGCCGGGAAATTCTCAGCGACGAAGAAATGGGCCTAGGCAACGTTGTCCATGTCAACGCTTATAAAATTGCCGGTTTGGTGCCAGGTTCCTTGTCGTTGATCCTAGCCGAGCGCCTACCTTGGAGCGCAGTGTATCTGGTCACAGCATTGTTCATGCTGCCCGGCCTCATCATGACCATTTTCGTGCGCGAACCGGAATATTCCAAACGTGCGCCACTCACCCTGCATAGCGCAGTGGTGGAACCGTTCCGTGAGTTTGTGGGGCGGAACGGATGGGCCAGCGCACTTGCGGTGCTGGCCTTCATTTTTTTCTACAAACTGGGCGATAGCATGGCCACCGCGTTGGCGATGCCGTTTTATTTGGACATGGGCTTTAGCAAAACAGAAATAGGCATGGTGGCCAAACATGCAGGCTTGTGGCCGAACGTCATCGGTGGAATCCTCGGTGGAATATGGATGGTTTATCTCGGCATCCCCCGCGCCTTGTGGATATTCGGAGTGCTGCAAGCCTTGGTGATTTTAGGCTTTGCCTGGCTTGTCACCGCCGACCACAGCCTGTACAGCCTGGCAGCGGTCATCGGTGCTGAGGCCTTTGGCGTGGGCTTGGGCACGGCGGCCTTTGTCGCCTTCACGGCAAGCACCACCCACCCGGCCTACACCGCGACCCAATTTGCCTTGTTTACCAGCTTGGCCGCGACTCCCCGCACCTTGGTCAACGCCTTTACCGGCTTTTTGGTGGAAGGCGGGGATATTAGCTTAGGTCCGGCTTTCCATTTCCATATCGTAGGGCTAGGGTGGGAGAGGTTTTTCTGGTTTTGCTTTATCGCAGCCCTCCCCGGTATGCTCTTGCTGTTCAAGGTGGCTCCGTGGAATGGCGAAGCCGAATTCAATCGGCAGCGGCCTGGAAGCGGATAAATCTTCATTTTGTGCGCTATTTTTACATGACCGGAGCATTACAGGCTTGACGAAAGCCGGTAAAACTTGTTTAATACGTATTCTTTAGACGCACACGCCCAGGTAGCTCAGTTGGTAGAGCAGGGGACTGAAAATCCCCGTGTCGGTGGTTCGATTCCGCCCCTGGGCACCAAAGAATTAAAAGGCTTGCATGATGATAAATCGGCAAGCCTTTTTTCATGTAAGCATTTGAAAATTGTAAGGCGGAGTTTTTTCACACAATTGGTGGTTTATGGTGGTTAAATTGAGCATCCTTCATCATGCACAACTGTCAAAGAGAGACTCATGACCATTACGAACAAACAATCGGGAACGAATGTCCATGAAATTGCAGCCGGGATTTACCGCATTAATACGCCGGTCCTTATCGCAGGCGGGCTAGGCGAGTTCTCGTTTAACCAATATCTCATCGTGGACGATGAACCCCTTCTCTTCCACACTGGACCACGGAGAATGTTTCCGCTTGTGCGTGAAGCAGTGGCGAGTATATTACCGGTTGACCGGCTTCAGCATATCGCTTTTTCCCATGTTGAAGCGGATGAGTGCGGTTCGCTCAACCAATGGCTTGCCGCAGCTCCTCACTCCTCGCCTCTGTGCGGCGCAGTCGCCGCCTTGGTATCCATCAGCGACCTTGCTGACCGGCCACCTCGCGCACTCGCTGACGGGGAGGCGCTCTCCCTAGGCAAACACTGCGTACGGTGGTTCGACACGCCACATCTGCCTCATGCCTGGGAGTGCGGGTTTCTGATGGAAGACAGCACCCGCACATTGCTCTGCGGTGATTTATTCACCCAAGGAGGCGCAGAGCTTCCGCCCATCACGGAAGCGGACATTCTCGGGCCTAGCGAGGCGTTCCGGCGCAAAACAGATTATTTCTCGCACACCAAGAACGCCCATGCTATGCTTGAAAGACTGGCTTCCACCGAACCGACAACGTTGGCCTGTATGCACGGCAGCGCATGGCATGGCGATGGGGGGAAATTGCTGCGTGCTTTGGATGAGCTGCTGTCACTGTGAAATACGCCACGCTTAGGTAGGTTAGGCCGTATGCTAAAAACGCTGCAATATACTTCTGGTTGTTCAGTTCACGGGTAATGTTGACCCCTATCAAGTTATGCTCACGGCTCGCACCGACCATGGCAAAAATCTGCCCACAAACTCGCACTTGCCTTTCAGCGAGCCTCTCTCCAAAGCCAGATATTCCTCGGCGGTATACAATTTTGGGCGGGTACAGCGGACATGGCAGCCTTGGCTGAAGGGCGTGGGGGCGATTTTTGGTGTATTCCAAAAATGCACCACCAGTTCCACCCTTTGGAAAAGTAGGGCTAGGGGGATTTGCTTCTTTATGCTTTTAACAAGCGTGTAATCTCAATCGCCGTCGCCAACGCCCGCCGACCCGCCTTGCCGGAACATAGGGGTTCGCGCAGCTGCCGGATGCAATCGACAAAATGCTTAATCTCTTCCAGCAAGGCATCGCCATTTTCAAAGGTGGATTCCTCGCCGATGATTTCCGGCACGCCGGGAAACATTTCCTTCTCACCCTTGCGGTAACGGGCCAACACACGATTTTGGAAATCCACCGAAATGTAGCAATTTGGCATGAACATCCGCATCTTGCGCTCGACTTTCAAGCTGGCGCGGCTGGCTGTGACGTTTGCGACAGTGCCGCTTTTGAAGGTAATCCGGGCGTTAGCGATATCGGTGTCGTGGGTCAGCACGGTGACACCCTTGGCGTCGATGCGCTCCACTTCAGAATCGACAATATCTAAGATGATATCGATGTCGTGGATCATCAAGTCCAGCACTACGCTGACATCGTTGGCGCGGGGGTTGAATGGGGCCAGACGGTGGGATTCGATGAACAGCGGCTTGTCCTGGGTGAGGTCCAGCCCAAGGATGGCGGCGTTGAAGCGTTCCAGATGGCCGACCATCAAACGCAAGTTTTTTTCCTCCGCGATGCGGATCAGTTCGTCGGCTTGTTCCACCGTCACCGTGATGGGCTTTTCCACCAGCACATGCGCACCGGCTTGGAGAAAGTCGCGGGCAACTGCAAAATGCAGGGTCGTTGGGGTGACGATGCTGACCGCATCCACTTGGCCCAGCAGTTCATGATAGTCGGTGAGTGCGCGGGTATGGTGTTGTCCGGCAATGGCCGAGGCGTTGCCGGGATTGCTGTCTACCACTGCGACCAAGTCGCAATCTGGCAGCACGGCGTATTTTTGCGCATGGAATTTACCTAGGTAACCGACGCCGATGACGGCACAACGTAAGGGCTTCATAGTTACAGCGTTTTTAATATCGAAGAGTTAATTGTTGAGCTATATCATTTTGCAAAGCACAGACACACAAGATGGTTTGATTGAATGTCCATTATTATCTGATGTTACGCACAGGCCCCTGTGCTGTTATCTGCAAAGGATTGCCGATGTGCGAATTCGTTTTGGAGTGTCAAGGCTTGCCTTGACAGGCAAAGCTAGCTTTGCCACTCCAATGCGTAACATCAGTTATTATTATTCTTTGGTTAAGAAAAAAGGCTGTACAGGAATGCAAATCGGGACTCCTAGCGGTGGAAAAAATGGCACATTTGATGTTGAAAATGCTGTACTTTACTACCTGTCGCTCACATGGACGCTGCGTTATTCTCCTGCCAACCCAAAAAATCCCGACACTCCCCGCTTCGATACCGCCGCTAGCCACGCACTAAGATATTCAATTTCGGGTGTAGTTGGCAAGTCATCAATGGGGATTTTGTTGCGCAAACGGCGCATCGCCAAGGAAACCGCTTTAAGGCGCTCGCCGTCAATGCCTGAGCGGCGCATACCGACGAGGTTGAGGCGATAGTGCACCCCAGGGCGGCCACCCACCATCATGTATGGCAGCACGTCTTTGTTAATCCCGGCCAGTCCTTGCAACATCGCAAAACTGCCGATGCGGCAAAATTGATGCACCACTGCGCCGCCACCAAAAAATATGCGATTACCAATACCCACATGACCACCCAAGGCAACATTGCTGGCGAGGATGTTGCGGTTGCCGATTTGGCAATCGTGGCCGATGTGGACATTGTTCATCAAATAACAGCCGTTGCCTATGCGTGTGGAGCCTGAAGCCTTGGTCGCCCGGCTAATTGTCACACCTTCGCGAAAGACATTGCCGTCGCCAATATCCAGCCATGTCTCGGTTTCCGGGTTAAAAGCCAAATCCTGGGGCAGGCCGCCCAGCACAGCATTGGGATGGACGATGTTGTCCCGCCCCATACGCACACCGGGCTGGATAACGGCATGGGCACCAATGTGGCAGCCATCGCCAATTTCAACGCGATCTTCAATGACGGCAAAAGGCCCGACGTTGATGCCGTTACCGAGTTTTGCGCCAGTCGCAATGTAGGCAGTAGGATGAATGAAGGTTTTCATTACAGCGTTTTCAATACCTTACAGCGTGTTTAACATTTAATGGTAATTTTATAGAGTGTATCATTGCTCAAGGCATCCGGTAAAATAAAAGTGCTGATTAATAACTGATGTTACGCAACCGTGTAGGCTGTAGCCCGGATGCTGTGGAGTGCGGCGACTCGTCGCCGCCTTTTGTGTCCAGCGGCGACGAGTCGCCGCACTCCACAAGTTGCCATCCTCTAGCGATGACTGCGTAACATCAGTTAATAAGTGGCAATACCTTCGCCAATGT
>CAIZPP010000027.1 GCA_903934875.1 uncultured Methylococcaceae bacterium | reverse complement strand
CTTGTTGCTGTTGATCGGCTGGCGCAGGGAAGCAGGAAAGAAAGACAAGCAGAAACACTACGCTGACGAGCAGGAAGCAGATGATTTGGAAGAATACAGTGGCGAGGACGGGGCGGAAAATAAGGATGGTTGGGGAAGCGATGTGAGCTTCGATTGCCCCCAGCCCAGCCCTCTCAGAGGGCGAAAGGAGGGAGCCGTGACTTCCTCATCGTCCAAGCTCTCCGCCTTTGCCGCCCTGAAAGAACAGGTGGCCGCTTTCCGTCATGGCAACCCGTATTTGCGGAACCTGCTGTTCCAAGATTACCAGGCCGACCCCGGCTCGCAGTATCAGGAATTGCATTTCCCCGAATTCGGGCGGGTGCGCATCCATGCCGAGGCGTTGAGGTATGTGGACGAGGTGTTGCTGTTGCGCCCATTGGAACTGGCGCGGGTCAAAGGCGACGAGCCGACTAACCTGCACTTGCTGCTGCAACGGCTGTGCCGCCTGAGTGCGGCCTTGGGCGATTGGGCGGAAACGGCAATCCTCCGCCGCCGTCAAGCCAATGGCCTGGATGCGACTTGGTTTCGCAAAACGGCCCTGGCATTGCGGGAGCAACTCAAACGCCAAGGCGGCAAGATCAGCGCCACCTCCCGCAACCGCCGCGAGAAGTCCGGGCCTTACTGGTTGCTGGCCGGGGACTGCGCCGGGGAAGTCGGCGAGGAGTTGGCTTTGCGCGATGTGGTGGACATTGTCCCCAAACCCTTGCGCCAAGGTTTCAGCGTTGACCGGGAAGTCGCCGCCGGACTGCGCTCGGTCGTGGGTGCGCTGAACACCCGCTACCGGCTGCTGCGCAGTTGCGGGCTGTTGCCGGAAAAATGGCTGGAGCTTGACTCCCCCTCGATCAACCAATTAAAAGATTTGGCCAAACTGCGCAAACACGCGGTGGGGACGGATGCCTGGAAAGAAGGCCGCTACACGGTGGCATTCAAACTGGCGTTCGAGGCAATGCTAGACGCAAGGCAAGGTCAGCCCATCGCCGGCTTCTCCCGCTTTGAGCGTTCCTTGAACGAGGATGTGCGGCAAGAGAGGTCTTCACGGGCGCACATGCTGTCCGGGGAGTTTGACGATCCCGACCCGGCTTGGCTGGACAGCGAGGAAGGCTACGCTATGCTGGCCAGGTCGCACAATCCGCAGGCGCGGCTGGCGGATTTATTGTATGACGACGGTACCGAATCGTTTGATGCCGATCTGCCCGATCTCGGCTCCGACCCGGCGGATGCGGTGGCACTGAGCATCACGCTGGAGGAAATTTTGGCGGACGCAGGCCCGCGCCTGACCGAAAACCCCGTGTTGCGGGTTTTTTTCCAAGCTATATTCATCAACGGGCTGGCTTTTGATGCGTTGTGCGCGGAGCCGCAATTTCAAGCCTTGCTAAGCCAGCATCCGCGCTACGCCAGTTTGGAGAGGGAAGCCTTGGGTGAGCGCTTGCAAGCCGATGCGCGGGGCTTGGTGATTGAGGTCTTGCTGGAAACCCTAGACACTCCGGTCTCCCCGCTGCTGGCCGAGTATATGCGCTGGGCCGTGCTGGACGGCAAGCCCTTGCGCGGCAAGGATGGCCTGTTCAATCGTAAATCGTTCAAAACCCTGCTGGCAGGTGAAGCCCGCTGGGTTGATTTGGCCCCGGAAGCACTGGCCGAGGCACTTAACGACGCAGCTTTGAGCCTGTTGGAAAGCTTATTCACCGGGCAATAAGTCGCTTGTTTCAATCATAACCACGGTAATACCTGCATGAACCCTGTAACCCAATATGACAAAAGAACCCGCTGGCTGACACTCTGGCGCGGACTGAACGCGGTGCGTTTCGATCCCTTGCCGACTGAGGAAGAGGTGCGGCAGGTTCTCACCGGCCTGCCCGAACGAAGGGCCGACGAAACCTTAAGCGACTGGCTGCATCGGGCGCAGCGGCCAGAGCCAACCATCCGGCGCGGCGTGGTGTTGCCATTCACGCGGCCACGCCTGAGGGCATTGGCGGAAATCCGCCTGAAGGCGGCGGCGGGAGAATTGTACGCCCTGCCTGCCCAGCCGGTGGAAACGCCGGACCAAGCCTTCCGCTTGAGCATCAGCCCAGCGGCAGACGGTTTGCGCGTCTTCATCGAAGCCTTGGGGCTGGCCATTGACCGCTACGCCGGACAATACATAGGCATTGCCGCCAGCACCGACCCCGACACGCTGGTCGTGGCGGTGCAATTAGACGGTGAAGGCGAGGGTGTGGCCGTGGTGGACGACAACGAACAGACGCGCAAGGTGCTGTGCGTCAAGCCGGTGGTATGCTTGATTGATGCGGGCGATGTGTAGAATGCGCAAAACCCTATTGATTCCCTTAGTGGATTTGGCCAAGCCTGGACGGGGCAGCTTTCTGGAACTATGGGTGGAATCGGCTCAATACGGCGCGGACGGTTTGCAAAGCCTGGCGTTCGGGCCTTTGCAAGCAGCCGTGGCGACCGCCCGGCAAGCCCTGGCCGGTTTGCCGGCACCGCTACGGCCTGCCGCCACGCGACTGATGACACCTGGCCTGAATTTGGTCCAGTCCAATAGCACGGCTTTGGGCTTGGCTTTGTGTTCGTATTTGCTAGATCCGGCGTTTCCGTATTCGGGCCATATCGTCACTGGGGGCTTGGCCGTTGAAGTAACTCCGGCCGCCCCGGCCCGCATCATCGACAGCGGACACCTGCGCCACAGCCTGGAAGCCGTGTGCGCCTTGGGCTACCAGCCGGAGCCTGTGCTGTTTATCTTGCCGCGTTGCGCCTTGGATGAAACGCTGGCCGAACGCTGCGGCCAACTGGCTGCGCTCAACATCGCCGTGCGCCCGGTGGCGGACTTGGCGGAGGCGCTGGAAGCCTGCACAGGCCGTTTGAGTGTGTAACTAATGTTACGCATGGAGTGGCAAAGCTCGCTTTGCCTGTCAAGGCAGGCCTTGACACTCCAAAACGAATCGACGTAGGCCGGCCTTTGCCGATGAACCGCCTAGGTGCCTGCGCGTAACGTCAGTAATTTGATATTGAAAACGCTGTAACAGGAGACCTGATGGCCTTACATAGAGTATTCATCCCCATCGTGGACGCGGACCTTTCCACTGGCGAGGGGTCCGCGCTGCTGTGGGAAGCATATTGCGGACCGGCGGATGCCAAGGACCACGAGAGCGTAGACAAACACTTGGAAAAAAACATTGTCTCCACGGTGGCGGGACTGCGGCCTTTGGGGCGTTACGAAAGCGGCTTGCGGGCTTATCTGGCCGTCCGCCGTCTGCTCGCCACGGAACAGGCCGTGATCGACACCACTCCCCAGCCTGCCCGTGGCTTGCCGGGCCGCATCAAACGCATCTTCTGGAATTGGCGGCAGGCTTCCAGCCTCAGCCGCCGCAAGCGTCTGGAATTCGCACTGGACAACCGGCGTTTGCGCAGCGGCAGCCTGGCGTGTGTCGGCAAAATCACCGGCAATAGCTCGGATTTAGGTCTGGCGCTGTGTCTGCTGATGGATGCCACCCAGAGCCGGATGAAGATATTGGCCGCCACCGGCGAACTGGCCGAAGAAAGCAAAGAAGCCCGCGACCTGTCGGTCAAGCCGGTCAGCGGTGTGCAGGCCAAGCTGCGTTTGCTCATTGAGCAAAAAAAATCCGGTCAACTGGCCGATGAACTCAAGCTGGTCATCACCCCCATGCAGCACATCCTTTGGATCGGCGAACCGGCTTGCCCAGTGTCTGAGCTAGTGAAAAACTTGCCGGAAGTGGGCGAATTGCGCGAACTGGGCATCCGCGTCTGTCCGGTCAACAGTTTGGCCGAGGCGGCGCGGGAAGCGGGCGTGGATATCAGTATCGACAAAATGAGTATAACCGGGATAGTGTTGCGTGTGCTGGCCGTGGTGGCGCTAGTATTCGCCGCCGTGCTGGTTTACGCGCTGAGCGGCAAGATTGAATTGCAATGGGAACGCGCCCAAGCTGGACTGAACCCGGAGCCTTTTTTAGTGTGTCCAGCAGAAATCCTCACTAACCCTCCTGTTACAAAGGGGGGAAGTTCAACTATATTGACTCCGGGTTCGGGAAATAACAAGCCCTTCTACGCCGCCATCCCGCGCAACCTCCAACAAATCCCCGAAGTCCCGACCGGCGCCGATTTGGCTTGGCGCGTCCAAGTCGGCCAGTCGGATGAAGCCCTGCAATGGCCTTACCGCCTACTGCACACCGTGGGTTATCAGGGTTATCATGTGGCTTTGGTGATGGTGGGCCGCCAAAGCGGTCTGGGGGACAATTCGCTGTGGGTGCCGAGAAGCACACAGGGCAATGACGAATTGCGACTAAACCCCGGTGAAACTTGGAAGCACCACTGGGTGCTGGACCAAACCGAGGAGGAAAACCTGCTGCTGTTGCTGGCCCGGCGCTCCGGGGCGTTCGATGTGGGGGCATTGCGCAAGGGCTTTAACGAACAGTTAAAAAGCCAGGCGGAACAACGGAACTTCGCCGCCGTCGAGCAATATTTTTTAAGCCAAGCCGATGGCGGCTTGAAATTCATTTTTGCAAGCCGTAAGGAGGGCGTAGCCTGTGGCACCTACTCAAACGAATAAGGTGAATCCAAACAATTATTTGCCCGCTTCACCCTACTGCAAGAAGGAGTTAAGTGGGGATTCGCCCAGTCCCCCCCTTTGCAAAAAGGGGATTAGGGGGGATTTTCCAGCACTGGCCTGCCTAAGCTTGGTGGTGCTGGCCTTGGCGGTTTTCTGGCGGTTTTTCGCCGGACTTTCCCTAGCCGAAGACCGCTTCACCTGCCCGCAGGCCAGCCTGGACAGTCACCCGGAGCAAGCGGTGGTGAGTTTTCTACATCTGCCTGCTTGGTCCGATGGTCATTATTATGCGCTGGCGGTCGCCAACGGCCAAAACAGCCCGCAAGTCTTGCCCCCGGTCGAAACCGGCCATGCCGTGCCGGTGCGGGAAGGCTGGTTATACTTCATTGCTTCCCATCGCGAGCTAGGCAATCTGGCCACCTATCGCATAACTTCCAAAGACGATGATTCCAAAGGTGCCACCTTTGTGCAAGCACCCTTGCCAGAAGACGGACAAGCCTTGCAGCCGGCGCATCTGGACGGTGTGCCCGAGGATGCGCAAGTGTGCGCGTTGCGTTTATGAACAGCTGATGTTACGCAGTCATCGCTAGAGGATGGCAACTTGTGGAGTGCGGCGACTCGTCGCCGCTGGACGCAAAAGGCGGCGACGAGTCGCCGCACTCCACAGCATCCGGGCTACAGCCTACACGGTTGCGTAACATCAATGAACAGTATAGAGGGCTGCGGAAGCAAAGCAACATTCAACCCCCTCTCCCTGCGGAAGCAGCAATTCTCAGTTTGGCTCAAAGCCCCGTCATTTCGGCAGGGATGCCGAAATCTAGGCCAAGGACGGTAACAAGCCAACGGATTTAAGCTGATCATAATCAACCAGTTTGCCATCCATGCCAGCATGAACTACTGGCATCCAGTTGACAGGGATGTTGGGGTGAGCACATCAAAAGCCGCTTTGCTTCCGCAAAACGCGGTAACACCCCACTTGTTTTATCCAGAATGACACGATCAAGACATAAACACTTAACCCAAACGAGGAAACGCCATGAACCCGCCCATCCGCCTTTTCGTCCTGCTTGCCCTGTTCGCACCCGGTTTGGCCCTAGCCGACGGCGAGCGCGTCATCATCAACGAACAAACCGACGAATGCACCCTGTTCCGCACTCTCAACGGCGAGGCGGTGCCAGACCGTTGCAAGGATGACAGCAAAAGCATTATCAAGATTACGCCTCAGCCCGGCGTGTTGGGAAGTGTCAACTTCCATAGTAACTCCGCCCGCCTGACTGCGGATTCCACCGTGATATTGGCGCATGTCGCCAAAGTGATGAGCGATCAAGTTAGCGCAGGCCAAGCGTACCGGGTGGATGGCCACACCGATGTAGTCGGCGACTTCCACTACAACCTCAGGCTCTCCAACCGCCGCGCCGACTCGGTGCGGGATTTCCTGCTCGAACAAGGGGTGCCGCCGGAGCGCATCTCCTCGCAGGGCTTCGGCTCGTTGCGCCTGGCCGATCCGCAAAACCCCACCAGCCTTGCCAACCGCCGGGTGGAAGTGGTCAACCTGAGCCAAGGCCAGAATTGAGGAAAAAAGCTGTCTTTGGCAAGGATGCCGAAATCCGGGCCAAGGATGGTAATGCCCGAAGTGCCGTCATTTCGGCAGGGATGCCGAAAACCAGGCCAAGGATGGTAACGCTGATTGCAAATAACACTCAATAGACTAAAACAAACCCATGGAGAAACAGCCTTGCGTCTACATCCTCGCCAGCCGCCGCCTCGGAACCCTCTATGTGGGAGTCACTTCCAACCTAATTAAACGGATATATCAACATCGCAACGATCTGGTGGAAGGATTCACCCAGCGTTATAAAGTCCATACCCTAGTATGGTATGAACAGCATGAAAATATGGAAAGTGCCATTCTTCGGGAAAAGGAAGTTAAGAAATGGCAACGCCATGCCAAAATTACCTTGATCGAAAAAAGTAATCCTGCATGGCGGGATTTGTGGGGGGATTTGCTGGGCTGAAATCAGGCTAATGAGCGCTGGCTGGTTACCGTCCGTGGCTTGGATTTCGGCATCCCTGCCGAAATGACGGGTCTCTGACACTTGGCTGGTTACCGTCCTTGGCCTGGATTTCGGTATCCCTGCCGAAATGACAGGTCTCTGACACTTGGCTGGTTACCGTCCGTGGCCTGGATTTCGGCATCCCTGCCGAAATGACGGCGTTTTTTAATTTACTGGGACTTGTCAACAAACTATTAAATCAACGAGGAAGCTACACTATGAGTCTTTCACGAACCAAGCCGAACCGCCTCTGGCCTATTTTATGGCTATCCGCCTGCTGCCTGCCCGCTTTGGCTTGGGGCGAGGACCGGGCGTTGTTGATCAGTATCGCGGACTATCAAGTGCCACGCTTTGCGTTGCAAGGGCCGCACAACGATGCGCAGACCTTCAAAACCCTGTTGAAAGACAAGCTGATGTTCAAGGACAGCCAAATCAAGATTTTACAGGACAGCGAGGCCACCAAAGTCGGCATACTCGCAGCCTTGGATTATCTGGTAAAAGCAACTGGCAAGGGTGACCGGGTTGTGCTGTATTACAGCGGCCACGGCGAGCAAATGCCTGACGACAACAACGACGAAATCGACGGCAAGGACGAGGCTCTACTCCCTTACGACACGGCGGAAAACCCCAAAGACCAAACAAACTGGGTGCGCGACGACGAAATCAGTCAGCGCGTCGCCCAACTTGCAGACCGCAAAGTGCTGGCTGTGTTCGACTCCTGTCATTCCGGCACCGTGACCCGTGGGGCTTTCGACTACGATGATGCCAAACGGCCCAACTGGGGCGCCACCCGTTCGGCGGCTGAACCGATATTGGACAAAGCCCATCAACAGGAAGGTGGTTTCATTGACGGAGGCGGCAATGTCATCGCTCTGTTTGCCGTGGCCCCAAATCAAGAAGCCATTGATGACAGGGCTGAGCCAGTCCACAGCGTGTTCACCGAAGCCTTGGTCACAGGCGCCAAAGGCGCAGCCAACCTTGATGGTGACAAAATTCTGTCTTACAACGAGTTGCTTGAATTTACCCGCATCCGCACCAGCGAGTATTGCAAGAACCATAAAAACTCAAAAGCCTGTGCGAACAATCCATCGCCCATGTTTGAAATGGATAGCTCTCTACTATCCACTAATTTTCTTGAATTCGGCCAATCTTCCGCCGTCAATTTTGCCGCCCCCGCCAATGCCACCGATGCCTTGGCCCATCAGGGGGACGCGACACTCAGTTTGACCATGCAGGTTTCGGGCGAGACCTTGCCGGAAGGCGGCACGGTGCAACTAGGCAAAACCGTCAGTTATCGTTTCAGTACCGACCATGCCGGTAGGCTGGTGATTTTCGATGTCGATGCCACGGGCAAGCTGACCCAGCTTTTCCCCTATCCCGTCCCCGACGGCGCACCGCCTGAGTGCCAAAAATCCTTAAAATTAGCCGACTGGGTGCCTGCCAATAAAGGGCTGAACCTACCTGACAATTGCATGGGAATGCGACTCACTGCGCAAGAACCCACTGGCCCTGGCAAGGTCGTGGCGGTGCTGATTGAAGATGCGGAGGTTGATACCGAGGATTTGATCGCCCTTCAACGCGAGTTGTCCCGGCCTGGCGACAGTAAAGGCCAGCAAGCCCAAGGTCTGAGCGAACAAGCCAACGGCGGGCAATGGATGCAGGATTTGCGTGTTCGGCTGAACGCCATCATCCATCAGCAAGACGGCAAGAACCGGGCTGCGCGCTGGTCGATAGCCACGGCCAGTTATGCCATCACGCAATAAATAATTGACGTTACGCACAGGCCCCTGCGCTGTTATCGGCAAAGGATTGCCGGCTTACGGCGATTCGTTTTGGACTGTCAAGGCCCGCCTTGACAGGCAAAGCGAGCTTTGCCACTCCATGCGTAACATCAGTG
>CAIZPP010000026.1 GCA_903934875.1 uncultured Methylococcaceae bacterium | reverse complement strand
TCCATCATTTGGCGGTGGACGGCGTGTCCTGGCGGATTTTGCTGGAAGACCTGCACACCGCCTACCAGCAGCAATTGGCAGGCCTAGCCATTCGTCTCCCAGCGAAAACCAGTAGCTTTAAAGCCTGGGCGGAGCGTCTTGAAAGCCACGCCCACAGTGAAACCCTGAACGCGCAGCTACCCATCTGGCAGGCGCTCCCCCCTGTGCCGCTGCCCGTCGACAATCCGACCGGGGAAAACCGCCTGGAACACCAGCAAGGCATCGCCATCCATTTCAGCTCTGATGAAACCGCCGCGCTGCTGCGTGAAGTCCCGCTCGCCTACAACACCCGTATCAACGATGTGCTGCTGACCGCGCTGGCGTTTGCATTGGCAAAATGGACAGGAAATTCCAAGCAGTTGGTCGCGCTGGAAGGGCACGGGCGCGTGCCTTTGTTTGAGGACATCGACTTGTCGCGCACCGTCGGCTGGTTCACCACGGTTCACCCGGTGTTGCTGAGCTTGCCCGCCAACACAAACGACCTGGGTGTAGCCCTGAAAGCCATCAAGGAGCAATTGCGTCTAGCGCCCGATGAGGGCATAGGCTACGGGCTATTGACCGAGCTTGTTGGACACACACTTCCCAAGGCCGACATCCTGTTCAATTACCTGGGCCAGTTTGACCAGGGGGTGGACATCGGCTTGTTCCGCATGGCGAATGAGGCCACCGGAAGCGACATCAGCCTCATCGGACAACGCGACTACCTGATTGAAATCAATGGTGCCGTTGCCCAGGGGCAACTCAGCCTCAACTGGAGCTACAGCGCCGAGTGTTACCGACAAAGCACAATAGCCGAGTTGGCGGACAGCTATCAAACCCAGCTTAGAGCACTGATAACGCACTGCCAAACAGGAAGGCAGGGCGCAACCCCGTCGGATTTCCCCTTGGCGGCGGTGAAGCAAAGCACGGTGGACACGCTATTCCGAGCCTACCCGGGCTTACAAGATGTTTACCCGCTCAGCCCGATGCAGCAAGGCATGCTGTTCCACGCCCTTTACGAGCCTGAAACGGGCGTTTACTTTGAACAGATGCAACTCACCCTGAGCCATCTCGACCCGGTTGCCTTTAAACAGGCATGGCAGTTTCTGCTGGAGCGGCATCCGATTTTAAGGACCGCCTTCATCAGTGACCACGAACCGATGTTGCAGATCGTGCAGGCGGAAGCCCCCTTGCCTTGGCGGGAACACGACTGGCGCGGCTTGTCCGAAGAAACCCGCCAAGCGCAGATTAACGCCCTGTTGACACAGGAAAGGGCCCAAGGCTTTGACTTGGGCCAAGCCCCCTTGATGCGCTTTGACCTGATACGCCTGGATGAGCAACGTTATGCGTTCATTCACCACCACCACCATGTGCTCATGGACGGCTGGTGCTTGCCCATTTTGTTTGCCGAACTGCGCGACAGCTACCTGGCCTTCCAACACGGGCAAACACCCGTGTTACCGGCGGTGCGCCCGTTTCGAGACTATCTTGCCTGGCTGCAAAAACAGGATAAACAAGCCGCCAAAAACTATTGGCAGCAACGGCTGGCAGGCTTTTACGCGCCGACCTCGCTGCCGGTCATCGTCCATAAAACCGAGGCACCCGACTACCATGAACTAAGCCACACCTTGGATTTAAGCACGGCCAAGCGGCTGCAAGCGTTCAGCCAGAAACAGCGGGTGACGCTCAACACCCTGGTCCAAGCCGCGTGGGGCTTGCTGTTAAGCCGCTACAGCCGTGAGGACGATGTTTGTTTTGGTGTGACCGTGTCAGGCCGCAATGCGCCGCTGACCGGCATCGAACAGATGGTCGGCCTGTTCATTAACACCCTGCCGCTACGCATCAACATCGGCCCCAAGCAAAGCGTTAAAGATTACCTGCAACAAGTACAGGCAGGGCATCAGGAAGACAACCGCCATGCGCACAGCCCGCTGTACGAAATCCAGAGCCTCAGCGACGTGCCCAACGGCACCGCCCTGTTCGACAGCCTGCTGGTGTTTGAAAATTACCCGCTGGGCGATGCGCTGGAACCGGCCAAAGACAGCTATCAAATTGAACACTTCGAGGGGATCGAATACACCAATTACCCGCTGACGCTGGC
>CAIZPP010000025.1 GCA_903934875.1 uncultured Methylococcaceae bacterium | reverse complement strand
TCCCAACAAATCGACGTGCAAGGAGGTTTTGCAAGGCCATACCTCGAAAAAACGCACCGACGATGCCGGGAAAAGTGCCGATTATTTCAAAAAACGGGGTTTTCGTTCAGACACTAATTAATATCGAAGAGTTACTTGTTGGGTTATATATCATTTTGCGTAACATCAATTAAGAACCCACTCCTCGTGCACACTGCCATTAAGTTAAGCCGTTGGTGGTGAGCCTGTCGAACCATGAACGGTTTAACGATCAATGTTGTAGGATTTTCTGTTCACCCTTCGACCCTTCGACAAGCTCAGGACTCAGGGCGAACGGAAAATCCTTAACTTAATGGCAGTGACTCCTCGTGCATGGAACGCAGAGACCCATGCACAAGGGGGTGAAGACGAAGACTGGTAGATCAATTCAGGGTATTGCAGACGACCATTTACCGGCCGTTATCAACTAGCGAGTATGGCCAGACGGGCAAGAAAGCTATCTTCCTTAGCGGAAACGCCATCTTTTTGAACAACTGCCCTGGATAAATCTACCCTCGAACCTGCGTATCATACTTGGTTAACATCGAAAATCAAGCAACTCCAGCCAATGCACCACCGGCAGATTTGTCCCGCTCTGCAGATGTGTCAGGCAACCGATGTTAGCAGTGGCGATGCATTCTGGCTTGCCCGCTTCCAGTGCCGCCAACTTGCCGTGCAACAGCCTGAGGGACAGGTCGGGTTGCAGGATGGAATAGGTTCCCGCCGAACCGCAACACAAATGCGGGTTGGCGACCGGGGCCAGAGCAAAACCTTGGCCAGCCAATATCCCCTCCACCAGCCCCGGCAGTTGCTGCCCGTGCTGCAAAGTACAGGGCGACTGAATGGCGATACGCCTGCCCTGCCCCGTCGGCAACAAGCTTAAATCTTCCCGCGCCAGCACCTCCGCAAAGTCCAGGGTCAGCGCAGAAACACGGGCGGCTTTTTCGGCATAAGCCGGGTCGTGTTGCAGCGCAGCGGCATAGTCCTTCACCATCACCCCACAACCCGAAGCGGTCATGACGATGGCCTCCACCCCCTGTTCCAAGTAAGGCATCCACGCGTCAATATTACGGCGCATAAACCCCAAGCCTTCTTCGCGGGCGGAAAGATGGTAGCTGAGCGCCCCGCAACAACCCGCCGCCGGCGCACGGATCAAGCTAATCCCCAAACGGTCCAGCACCCTGGCGGCAGCCGTATTGATGGACGGTGCCAGCGTGGACTGGACGCAGCCTTCCAACACGAGCATTTGGCGGGCGTGGCGAATTTCGGGCCAGATTGAAACCGAATCGGTCAAGGAAACCGACTCGGTCTTAGAGACCGAGTCGGTTTTTTTTGGAGATTTGGGGATTTTGTTAGCCCAGTACCCCGGCAAAACCGGCTTGAGCCATCTGCCTACATGCAACAGCAACGCGAAGCGTTTGGGGTAAGGCAGAATCATCCGTAAACCCTTGCGTTGCAGCCAGTCCAGCCAAGCCCTGGGCACTTTTTTTTCCAACACATCCCTGCCTATGTCCAGCAAGCGTCCGTAACGCACCCCGGAAGGACAGACCGTTTCGCAGGCACGGCAGGTCAGGCAACGATCCAGATGGAGTTGGGTTTTGGCTGATACCGACTGCCCTTCCAGCATTTGCTTGATCAAATAAATCCGCCCGCGTGGCCCATCACGTTCGTCGCCTAGCAACTGGTAAGTCGGGCAAGTTGCCGTGCATAGACCGCAATGGACGCAACTGCGCAGAATGGCATCCGCTTCCAGTCCTTCGGGAGTATGCTTGATAAAATCAGCCAACTGGGTTTGCATGACTCACCATTCCTGATACAGGCGACCGGGGTTAAAAATGCCCAAGGGGTCAAAAGCCTGCTTCAAGCGCATGTGCAGCGCCTTGAGCGGGTCCGGCAGCGCTTGGAACACTAGTCCCGACCTGTCGATGGAGCGGAACAAGCTGGCATGGCCACCGGTTTGCTGGGCCAAGGCAAATACCGCTGCTGCGTCAGCGTCAGTCTTCAGCCAACGCAAAGCCCCGCCCCAGTCAATAAAGCAAGCGCCTTGCAAAGACAGCATGGGCGCGGCTGGTGGCAGTGAAATTCGCCATAATGACTCCGCGATTGCTGCTGCGCCTGCCTCCCTTGGCAAAGAGGGGACGGCGAGATTTGCATCAAGCAAGCTGGCCTGGGAATTATCCATCTGTCGGAAAAAAGGCAAGTTCTGCTCGCGCAGACCGGCCCAGAATGCGCATCCATCGGGCAACCGCTCCCCGCCCAATTGCTTAGCGCTGGCCCGGATTGCCGACTCCGCCCCGCTTAAACGGATATAGACGCGCTCGCCGTCATGGCAGGCGGCAGACAACGGCCAGGCTTGGCCGGACCATAGGCTCATCGCAGTTAGCGCCGCGTCCGCTCCCATGTCAAAACACCTGGTCTCCTCGACTTCGGGTTTCGGCACAAGCTTCAAAGAAACCTCCAGCAACACCCCTAGCGTTCCCAATGCGCCGACCATCAGGCGCGAGAGATCGAACCCGGCGACATTCTTCATCACCTGCCCGCCAAACGAGAGGATTTCACCCTTGCCATTAATCAGCTTTACCCCCAAAACGCTATCGCGCACCGACCCGGCATACGCCCTTCTAGGACCGGACAGTCCGCAGGCAACCGTTCCGCCTAGGGTGGCTAGGCCAAAATGAGGAGGCTCGAAAGCCAGCATTTGGCCTTGCCCGTCCAGCACTGACTCTATCGTGGAAAGCGCGGTGCCGGTGCGGGCGGTCAACACCAACTCCGTCGGCTCATAGGCGATGATGCCGCTGTGGCCGGCCATATCAAGCACTTCACCGACCGCCGTTCGGCCATAGAACGACTTGCTGCCGCCCCCTAGTATAAGCAAAGGCGACCCCTCGGCTATGGCCTTCAGCACCCGTTCACGCAATAGTTCGCTTAAGTTTTCGTTTTGCACAGTCTTTAAGGAAACAAAATAAAAATGAAATAACCAAGGAACAGCATCAGATGGACAATGCCCTGCAAAATATTCGCCCCGCCACTGACAAACGTCATCAAAGCAATCAACAACGTGGCCATCAACAAAGTTGTATTGGTTCCACCCAGCCCCAATACCAACTCCATGCCGTGAAACGATGCCGCAATCATGATGATGGGCACGGTGAGACCGATAGTCGAGAGCGCAGAACCTAGGCAAATGTTCACGGCGCGCTGCATCCGGTTGACCAAGGCAGCGCGGACCGCGCCCATGCCTTCGGGAGTCAGGCCTAGGCTGGCGATAATCAAACCGCCCAAGGCGGTTGGTGCGTTAAGTTCGTGGATACCGTAATTGACGGACTCCCCCAAATATTCAGACAACAAAACTACGGGAAATAAGGCAATGACCAAGCCCAAGGCAAACTTAAACACAGAGCTCCAATTCCTATTCAAGATGCTTGGGGTATATGGCCTGTTGCTGTCAGCCTCAACCGCCTCGTCCAAATGGTCAAAATAGGAGCGATGCCGCCCAGTTTGGATCATCAGAAAAAGCAGGTAGACGACCACTGACAGCACACCCAAGTAGATTTCCTGGCGCACGTCTAGGGTAGGTCCTTTGGTTGAAGTCGTATAGTTCGGCAGGACGAGCAGCAGCATTGATAGCGGTGTGATCAATTGCATAAACGACAATGCGCCTCGCAAATTGAACCCTTGCTCCCGATACCTCCAGCCACCACTGGTTATCGCCATGCCGACCATGCCATTCATGGATATCATTAGTATCGCAAACAGGGTATCGCGTAATAGAGTGGGGTTTTCCTTGCCATCTAACATCATTTGCAACATCAAACTAACTTCAATAGTGGTCGAAGCCAGCGTCAACACCAGGGTTCCGTATGGCTCCGGCAACAAGTCGGCCAAGTGGTCGGCATTGCGAACCACGGAGAGCACACAGCCCAGCATCAAGACGAAAATTCCCGCACCCAAGCCAATGATCAGCGACTGCTGATGCAGTGTGTGTAATACTCCCCCATAGCTATACAACACCCCCCACGCCATCCAACCCAGGCTCACTGAAACGATGCCTAGACTTTGCCCGGCGGAAGTTCTGTTAGCCAATTGTGGGGTTGGGCGTATCTTTACCCTCGGTTTTTTCTTACGCATTGCATGGGTACGGGAAGTAGATGGTATGGTTTTAGGCTAGGGCAATGAATCACGACCGAAGCGCCTCAGCCCTTGTTTTGCCTTATTATAGACCCGGTGCATCGAGTCGCGTCGATTTTAGGCCGACCCGGCTTGTTCGTAGCGCCGCCTTCAGACGGAAAAAGCTGGAAAAACCCGACTACGACAGGGACTACGAACCGGTATTTGTAGTGTAAAATAAGGGTACGAAAAAAAATGCTGCAGACGAACCGGGCAGTCTTTGAATTTATACCGGGAGAGCAAGGCCTGCCTTGCCTTTAGATGCCTCGCAAGGCAGGACTTGCACTCCCGCATGACGTTTAATCGCACCCAAGCGATAGAGGAAGTTTGACCCAGTAAAAAAAACTCGCTATAATTCCCAGACAAGTCAGTTGGCCGTTCCTGAAACATCAAGGCAATTGAACCGGGGTATAGCGCAGTCTGGTAGCGCGTCTGCTTTGGGAGCAGAATGTCGGGAGTTCGAATCTCTCTACCCCGACCAAACATATAGAAGCGCTTGTAGCTCAGCCGGATAGAGCATCGGCCTTCTAAGCCGAGGGTCGCAGGTTCGAGTCCTGCCAAGCGCGCCAAAAAGTTTTATGGTGATCGTAGCTCAGTTGGTAGAGTCCAGGATTGTGATTCCTGTTGTCGTGGGTTCGAGCCCCATCGGTCACCCCAAACATTTGGGCCATTAGCTCAGTTGGTAGAGCAGCGGACTCTTAATCCGTTTGTCGTAGGTTCGACCCCTACATGGCCCACCAAGTAAATCAAAGGCTTACAGTCATTAGACGGTAAGCCTTTTTTATTGGTGCTACGCGGGTGCTACGTTTTTTCAAACTATTGGTCACTTTTGACGGTTTTTTTTCCTGATTTTTTTAGGAAAGACTGCTTAGGGGTTTTCTTTTGCCCGCATTTTTAACTTCTGTTTTGTTCATGGGAATATCTTATAAAAGTCCCCACGACCTCCGACACGGAGAAATTGCAAGGTATCATGTTCCAAATAAATGCCTATGCGGTAACGGTAATCGAATTTAATGCGGTAAAAGTTCGGATGTCCGGCCATTCCTTCAATTCCGGTAATATCCGAAATCGCGTTGGCGGTCTTGGCCTGCTCCAATACTTGCCTAATTTTCGCCAAGATTCTTGTGTCGGCAATTTTGAGAACATCCTTCTCAAAACGCTTGCTTATCAATATTTTCATTGCGGCAAACTGGCAATGAATGCTTGGCTTTCTTCTTCGCTCAAAAAACTATTGTCATCCTTGGCTTGCTGGCAAGCTAGATAGAAGCCTAAGTCTTCCAGTGTTTCCTGCTGCTTTTGCAATAACTCTTGCAAGAATGCCTGTTGGATTTCACTTGGCAGGGTTTCGTACAGGGCGTACAGGCTATGTGCGGTTTTCAGGCTTTCGGTTTGCATGGGTGATTCACCTCTATATTAACAATGCTGGGGGTTATGCGTTGGGTTCGCCCAACAAAGCCGCCTCGAATTGTGCCTTGGCCTCACGCCAGCCCTGTTCCGCCTCGGCGCGGAGTTTGCGGGCTTCGTCGCGGCGGCGGCGGGCTTCGGCGGCTATGATTTTCTGATTCACCAATGAAGGCGTTGGCACAAGAATTTTACCTAGTTCTTGCTCAGTGATTGCCGGGTAATTGCCACCACTAGCACGTTGAAGCATTTGCTGGCGGCACATTGAGCTACGCAATACGCACCAAAGATAGTCTAAATCCACACGCCCTGCATTCTTGGGTCGGATAACTGCAAAGCCGGTTGAAGCGATACAGCCGTCAAGCTCAGGTGTGATTTGGGCAATTGAGCCATGATGAGGGCGTGTTAAGCTCACGATAATGTCACCCTCTCGCGTTATCATGCGAGCGCGGCTTGGTGCTTCAGTTACTAGAACGTTGTCAAAACGCGCTTCTCCTGTGTATGGGCTTACATTGCTGATTTCAATATAGCGGAATGTTGATTCGGTGGTATCTGCAAGTTTCCAAGTATCTAACGAAAATGAGACGAGTTCCGCCAAACAGGGGGAATTTATCTGTTCCAAAGATTTAACAATTCCCGAGAAACTAGGCGCATGAAAATGCGGGTCGAAACGTGGAGGTATCCTGCCATGCTTGATCGCAAAAACCCGCCGCTTATTCTCCGTGGGTAGGCTCAATTTCAAGCTTTCCAACAAATATCCATCCATTCCCGTCTGTAGTGCGTCAGCCTCGGCCAGCTTCGCATTGCGCAATTCGCGGGCGGAATCCATTTGGATAACAAGAATATGTTGAGTTTTGCTGTCAGGAAGAACGACAAGCAACCGTCGAACCTCGTCGGTATTCAGTTCTGGCCGAGTTGATTTATTACCCCATCGGTAAATTTGATCTGTTCCAATATCGCTTGTTAAAAATTCGGCCAAATAGCGCGGATTTATCTCTTTTGATGGCCTTATCGCAGCCAAGTGTGAGGTGATATTGCCTCGTTCAAGTTTTTCTGGAAAAACCGCTGCATATCCAAGAATATGACCCGCCTTAGTTAAAACCACATCGCCCGGAAGTACCTCACTCCGTATAAGTTCAGAGTGTTTTTCTGGAGAGATAAATACCAATTCATCATCGACAAGAATTTCACCAGTCCGACAGTTTCCAACACGAACTAGAGGAATTCCTTTTTCCTTATATTCATCAACTTTCAAGTCAGAGCCAAAAGGGCCGTCGACGACTCTTACACTGATATGGCTATTACCTATCGGATAGGTTGGGTAGCCCGAATTATGCATACGCACTTCAAGCAAACGATGTTCCGGCAAGTAAAACTGGCAATCCAACCTTCCTTCATATTCTCTTAGACACACACCAAAACAGCATATCGCCCTCACTCCGGCCCACTCACCTAAAGAGTGGGCAATGGCGTGAGGGCTTAGACGAAAAAACGCTCTGGCTCCTTACAAAACGCCCGATACTCGGCCACTAGCCCGGTGCCGGGTAGCACTTCACGGCGGTATTCGCTCCAGCCGGGTTTCTTCGGGTTCGCGGTACTCCATTCGTAATAAACACGATACTCGAACAAGTCGCTGGCTTGCCGCTCGATCTTCTCCTTTTCCGGGGTTTCCGCTTCGACATTGATTGCAAAGGTTTTTCGTCCGGTCGCGTCGTAGCCGATATTTTCCGCCAAGGCCATGAAAATCGGCGTGTCGTCGGCTACGGTTTCGCTGTCATTGAGCTTACGCAGGAACACGATGCTGGCCTTGACCCCGGCATCGTAATGGCTGAAGGCGAATTGTGGCAGGGACACCACGGCCAGCAATTGGAATTTTTCCAGCAACCAGTCGCGTACCCCTTGCAAGCTGGAATTGGTCAGGATGCCGTCGGGCAGCACGATGGCGACACGGCCCGTACCGGGTTTGAGGAAGTGCCACACCCGTTCCAGAAATAGAATTTCCGTTTTGACACTGGCGCGGGCCTTGACGGTTTTCGCCCCGCGTTTGGCATCTTGTTCGCTCATGCTTTCTTCGTCGGGTTCAGTGCCGGTCGTCGCTTTGCCCAGATAACGGCGCAAGTCGTATTGGTCGAGATAGTTGTTGCCTTTTTCCGCTTCCTTGACCACGGAACCAAACGGCGGGTTGGTCAGTACCATGTCGAACGCATTGGGCTTGAGTTCCCTTTTTTTGCCGCTAATGGCGCTCATAAAATCCAAGGCGTCATGGCCGATCACATTGGTATGTCCATCGTCATGGATAATCATGTTCATCTTGGCGACACGGGTTAGTTCGTCGTTGATTTCCAAGCCATAGAGGTTTTTTTCGGCGAAATCATGCCAGTAACGGAAATGCTCCCGCGCTTCATGCGGGTCGCTGGCATGGTGGGGGTAAGCGGCATCGGCCTGGGTGCGGATATGGTCGAGGGCGTACAGCAAGAAACCGCCGGACCCACACGCCGGGTCAATAATCCACTCGTCCGGGCTAGGGTCTAGCATTTGCACACAGAACGCGATCAGTTCACGCGGGGTGAAATACTGGCCGAAATCCCCCTTGAAAAATCCGCCCATGAATTCCTCAAAGGCCACGCCCTTGGTATCGAGGTCGGTGCGTGACAGACAAATGCTTTCTAAATGTTCCACCACGCGGGCGAGTACGCTGGCTTCGACGTTGAGCTTGTCGGTGAACACATCCGGTTCGCGCTTTTTTTCCTCGTCGTACAGTTGTTGAATACGGGTGGCTAGGTCTTCGTCGGTATCATCCGTGCCGCGTTGGAAAGCATAAGGCTTGCCCTTAAGCCGGGTGCGGTCGGTTTCGTCACGGATTTTCACAAAGACAATCTTGCAAAACTCGCCAAAGGCGACTATCGGGCTGCGCTTGCCGCCTTCCCATAGGGTTTGGTGGCATTTGCGGATGGCGGAGCGGAGTTCTTCACGCGACACGGCGGCAATGTCTTTGCCGGTTTCGCCCTTGTAGTAACGGTAGGCGGGCGGTTTGCCATAGTTCACGGGCAAATCCGCAACGATGTTGCGCTTGCGTTCCTGTGCGCCCGTGCCGGTGAAGTTGAGAAAGCGCCGGGTGCTGCCCGCCACGATACCGGAGTATATCGCCCCAAGACTAGCGCGGTTGCCACAGGCTTGCTCAATGGCTTGGTTGAATTCGCTGTCGGAAACCCCGTCTTTTTTGTTTTCGATGACGATAAACGGCTTGGTCAAACCGTCATCCTCATACACCACTAAATCGGCGCTGTCGGAGGGTGTGCGACGCGGCACAGTGACCTCAACGCCAATGCGTTGGGGCTTGTAGCCGTATTTGTAGATCAATTCGGCATAGAAGGCAGCACGCACTTTTTCTTCCGGGTCGCTCCATTTCTCAGTATGCCCCGAAGCGACATAGAGTATGCGCTCGGTCTTGCCTTTAAGGATGATTTGCACATGGCCTTCGCGCAAGGCTTTTTCAAGGTAGTCGTCGATGCTTGCCATCGTCTGCCGTCCGTTTGGGTTGGAATGGGACTATCCAAAGCATTTGGTTCTGGCTTTGGATGTTTAATAGGGTCAATAAATAATTACAAAATCTGTGAATTGACTAGGATATTTAGACAATGATACCCGAAACACCCCCCGGGTTTCAGCACAATCATCCCTGCATTGCGCCTGTTTAGCCGTTGAATTTGAGGCAGCATAGGGCAGGATGGCAGGACCGGTGGGCCTTCCAAGGGTCCGTCCACCCGTGGCTTCGATCATACCCCCTAGCTTAAATCTCTACATTTGCGGCTTGACCCATAGTCAACTCACGCAAGGAAACCCCTCAAGCTCCTAAATTGGGGGATTGGAGCTAAAGTTATTGCCAATCCACTACGCAAATTTTTTACCTAAACTTCGCATTCTTAATATTTCCCATTGTCCGCCGCATACCCCCCCCTCCCGAGTTTTCGCATTCTACGCCATAGTCCAAACGTGTAACGGACACGCGCTTGGACATTTATTCCCAAACTTCGCACCCAAGACGCGCAAGCCCCCCCTTGTAATTCGACACTTTTTTTACAAGGTCTGTCACATCCACAGCCAGCCTGCTACCGGTCAATCCATAAACCTATTCTGCTAGTATGCTACTCCTCCCGCTAAGGTGGCTATGGCAAAACTGGCTAATTTGGCTAAAAACCGGCAATATTTAGCCGCTTTAGCCATTTTAGCCATGTTGCGGCATCCAAGCTGGATTCACTATCCGCAATCACTTCAGTTCTCTTCAGCATGTGCAGAACTAAGGCAAGCTTTACCGTCTGGCTGCAAAACTTACTGGCAATATCGCGCACGTCTTCAAATGCCGCACCATCCGCCATCCGCCCCTCAATATCATTGTGCAGCGCCCTCCGTGCTTCCTTCGCCTCGCCTGTTAGGTTGACAAAATGGGGAACCTTTATCTTGGCATTCAACAGGAACTTTAGCGTATCTTCGTACCTGGCTAACTCGTCCTCGTTCAAACCTTCCTCGCCCTCTTGCTCAAACCGTGTGCCTACCAGTGAAGGCAACCACACCGGGAAAATTCTTGCAATGGTTCCGCCAGTGCGCAAGCCGGGATGCATGGCAAGCTGCAAATGCTTGTCTTGCTGGATCATAACGCAGACATTCAGGCACGGGTTGAGAATTTCCCGCCGCTCCTCGCCGCCGGATTCAGGGCTACCAATACGGTCGCGGGTTATCGTGTCGCCGCTAATTCCGGCCAATATTATGCCGTCCCCTGTCCGTCCTTCGCCAGAGTGCTTGCCGAGTATCACATCATAAACCGTCCGCCCCTCGCCCGACTGTATGGCAAATTCGCCGCCGTTATCGTCCATCATGCGGTACAAAGAGGGTTCGGTGAAGTCGCTGGTAAAACGCCGCAATGGCCTAGGCGGTGGCTCCTGTTCCCGTGCCAGTTGAGCCATTTCATCGGTCAGCCGCCGCCGTACTTCCGCTGAATTGGCGTTTTCGGCATCCTTTGCCAGCTTGTTCCGCCGCCCCGCTATCACTCGCTTGCTGGATTCGTGCAATGCCTTGGCTTCTTGGTAAGCAACCTCTTCGTCGGTGATGAATGAGGTGAATGGGCGTTGCAGATATTTGAACGGCGGGCTTTTGCGCTCGCCGGATTTGGCGATCAAGGAAAAAAACAAGGCTGGCCAGTGGTTCAAGCCTTGGCGTTCGGCAATTCTGGCCTTCTTGCCTATGGCGGTCGCCGCCATAGACAGTGCAATCGTCGCCGCCGATTCGATGGGAACCTTGCAGAACCGCGCAACTTCACTGGCCGCTGATTGCAAGATGGGCGGTAATGCGTCGATGGGGAATTTAGGCAAGTCCGCCAGTGGGTTCGGTGTCAACGAAACAGGTTCTCTGTGTTCAATTAGTTCAACCGTACCTGTCTTTTCGCCCTTCATGCCGGGTTTTTGGGCATTGTCTACCGCAAGCTTAAGCTTAGGCGGTACTTTGTTTTCTTTGCTTTCGTCAGTCATTGCCATGACTCCGTAATTCGTTCGCCCAATCGTTAAAATCCGCACCCTCAACCGGTGGCAGGGCGACATACCCATCTACCAAAGTCGCCGCTTCCTCTGCTTTTTCGATACCGGCCCGCCGTCCTCGTTGGTCGGGTAAGTCGTTGTCGCCACAAACCACAATCCGCGCATCCGGTAGAGCCTTCCTCACTGCCAAGGCGACATGGGCAAGGTTGCCCGCAGAGAAGGCGACAAAGCAGCGGTAGCCGGTCGATTCGTAGAGTGTGGCCGCCGTCGCGTAGCCCTCGGCAATGCATACCGTTTGCGTCCTTTCGCCGACCCAATGAAACAAACCACTTACCCGCGCACCGGGCAGAAAATCCCCCTCACGTTCCAAGGCAGGGCAGACCTCGGAAAAAATGACTTGGATGTTCCATAGTTTGCCGCTTGCATCCTTCATCGGTACGAGCAGTACGCCGTCAATCTTGACGGTTTCGACGTAAATGCCCTCCTGATAGATGTGCCGCCGCCATGTTTTCAGGTAGCGTAGGCCATACGCACCCACCCCCTTGCGATGCAGATAAGGGAAGTCGGAACTAGCCGGTAAAGCCTTTTTCCACAAAGCCCAAGCCTGTTCCGCTTTCCCCCTGTGTCAGGATAGATGTCGCCTCCTTCAAGGAGACTTTGTTAGCCTATAGGGGACGAAATGAGGAAAACGATGACGACCTATCCAGAAGAATTCAAAGCCAAGATCATTGCCCAGATGCTGCCGCCGCATAATC
>CAIZPP010000024.1 GCA_903934875.1 uncultured Methylococcaceae bacterium | reverse complement strand
TCCATCATTTGGCGGTGGACGGCGTGTCCTGGCGGATTTTGCTGGAAGACCTGCACACCGCCTACCAGCAGCAATTGGCAGGCCTAGCCATTCGTCTCCCAGCGAAAACCAGTAGCTTTAAAGCCTGGGCGGAGCGTCTTGCAAGCCATGCCCACAGTGGAACCTTGCAGGCACAGCTTCCCGTCTGGCAGTCCCTTCCCCATTTGCCCTTGCCCATTGATAATCCGGCCGGGGCAAACCGCCTGGAACACCAGCAAGGCATCGCCATCCATTTCAGCTCTGATGAAACCGCCGCGCTGCTGCGTGAAGTCCCCATCGCCTACAACACCCGCATCAATGACGTGCTGCTGACCGCGCTGTCGCTGGCATTGGCGACATGGACGGGAAACCCCAGACAACTAATAAGTCTGGAAGGGCATGGCCGCGTGCCCTTGTTTGAGGACATCGACTTGTCGCGCACCGTCGGTTGGTTCACGACGATTCATCCGGTGCTGCTGGGCTTGCCCGCCCACACTGGCGACCTGGGCGCAGCCCTGAAAGCCATCAAGGAGCAATTGCGTCTAGCGCCCGATGAGGGCATAGGCTACGGACTGTTGACCGAACTGACAGGACACACACTTCCCAAGGCCGACATCCTGTTCAACTACCTGGGCCAGTTTGACCAGGGGGTGGATATCGGCCTGTTCCGCCTGGCGGATGAAGCCACCGGCAGCGACATCAGTCTGGTCGGACCACGCGACTACCTGATTGAAATCAATGGCGCCGTTGCCCAAGGGCAACTCAGACTCAATTGGAGCTACAGCGCCGAGTGTCACCAACAGAACACCATAATTCAACTGGCAAACACCTATCAAACCCAGCTAAGAGCACTGATAACCCATTGCCAAACAGGACGGCAGGGCGCGACCCCATCGGATTTCCCCTTGGTGGCGCTTAAGCAAAGCACGGTGGACACGCTATTCCGAGCCTACCCAAGTCTACAGGATGTTTACCCGCTCAGCCCGATGCAACAAGGCATGCTGTTCCACGCCCTGTACGAGCCTGAAACCGGCGTTTACTTTGAACAGATGCAACTCACCCTGAGCCATCTCGACCCGCTTGCCTTTAAAAACGCCTGGCACTATCTATTAGAACGCCATCCGATCCTAAGAACCGCCTTCATCACTGACCACGAACCGATGTTGCAGATCGTGCAGGCGGAAGCCCCCTTGCTCTGGCGCGAGCACGACTGGCGCAACCTGGCCGAAGAAACTCGCCATGCGCAGATTAACGCCCTGTTGACGCAGGAAAGAGCCCAAGGTTTTGACTTGGGCCTGGCCCCCTTGATGCGTTTTGACCTGATCCGCATTGACGGGCAGCGATACGAGTTTATCCAGCATTTCCACCATGTGCTCATGGACGGCTGGTGTTTGCCGATTGTGTTTGCCGAACTGCGCGACAGCTACCTGGCCTTCCACCACGGCCAAACACCGGATTTACCGGCGGTGCGCCCTTTCCGGGACTATCTTGCCTGGCTGCAAAAACAGGATAAACAAGCCGCCAAAAACTATTGGCAGCAACGGCTGGCAGACTTTTACGCGCCGACCTCGCTACCGGTCATCGCCCATAAGACCGAAACACCCGATTACCAAGAGTTAAGCCGCAGCTTGGAATCAAGCGCAGCCGGACGACTGCAAGCGTTCAGCCAAAAGCAGCGGGTGACGCTCAACACCCTGGTCCAGGCGGCGTGGGGCTTGCTGTTAAGCCGCTACAGCCGTGAGCAAGAGGTTTGCTTTGGCGTGACCGTGTCGGGCCGCAATGCGCCGCTGGCCGGCATCGAACAAATGCTCGGCCTGTTCATCAACACCCTGCCGCTGCGCATCAACATCGACCCCAAGCAAAGCGTTAAAGACTACCTGCAACAGGTACAAGCCGGGCACCAGGAAGACAACCGATATGCCCACAGTCCGCTGGTTGAAATCCAGGCGGCGAGCAACGTGCCCAACGGCACGGCGATGTTTGACAACCTGCTGGTGTTTGAAAACTATCCCTTGGGCGACGCGCTGGACCCGGCCCAGGATTGCTATCAAATCGAGCGCTTCGAGGCGATTGAATACACCCACTACCCGCTGACGCTGGCGGTGATACCGGGGGAAAGCTTAGACTTTAAAATAACCTATGACCAGCAACGGATCAGCCGTCAGAGCATTGAGAGCCTGTGGGGACACCTGAGCGGTTTACTGCTGGCTTTTGCCGATGATCCCGCACAGCCCATCGGGCGGGTTTCGATGCTGACCGGGGACGAGATTCGACAACTGCAAGCCTGGAACGACACCGCGACCGATTATCCGCAAGACCAAACCCTCGTCGATTTGTTCGAGGCGCAGGTGGAGTCCGCCCCCGACCCTATTGCCGTGGTTTTCGGAGACGAATCTTTAACCTATACTCAACTTA
>CAIZPP010000023.1 GCA_903934875.1 uncultured Methylococcaceae bacterium | reverse complement strand
GGTTAGTATACATTTATGAAAAGGGTATGTTAAGCATAGGGATATCTTTATGTACAAATTTTCATCTTTAAAATATACCTAATAAAGGATATTCAGTTAACGCTTCAAGTTAACTGAATATCTTGTCCTTTCATGCCAGCTATCAAGTAACTATTTGATGTTGAAAACGCTGTAACAAGTATCTATTCGATATTAGAAACGCTGTGACAGGGACGGCGATAGTCCGGCTCCGAACCCTTGGGTGTGCCGAAATCGACCCAATGGATTTCCCCTTGGGCGATTACCATTGTTCTATGCCCATCAAATCCCTGAAATGAGATAATGCAGCATGGCGAAAGACTGTTTCGCCCGAATCTTCCTTTTCGCCGTAAACTTGGTTTAGATTGTCCAGCGCCGCCTTGGCGGAAGCTTTATCAAGATACAAGTGTGCGGCCCTTTGGAAGAATTCACTGCGCGACATCTTGTTAGCTTTCAGAAAGTCATCAATGTTTTGATTGAGTGGATCAGGAATCGATATCGCTGTCTTCATCGCGGATGCTCCATATGGTTATATTAAAACTATAACCTAAAAAGACTACTACTCCCGTATCACTCTAAAAACAGCTTATTGGTAGAAGGATGGGCAAAGGCCGCTAGGCCGTGCCCATCTTGCGCGGTTTGATGGGCACGGCCTAGCGGCCTTTGCCCATCCTACACTTTGTACAATATTGTAGTGATTAGGGAGTACCTAAATTTCAACCTAGGTTTAAAATCTCGACAAATCAAACTATGATTCAATAGCGTTGGTCTTTCCATCTGAGCCCCACCGCTGCAAGCCCTAGAAAAAAAATTCCCATCATGAAGAGCAATACTAAGTTACCCCAGTAATTTCCTAAGACTGGATTCGACTCTCCCATATTTGAATTTAAGGTCGCTTTCATAGCATCGAACGCCCAAAAAGAAATCATGCTTGCCTTGGCCGCTGCGAGCCGAATACCCGCCAGAGGAATCACGGCATTCGCCATTAAAGTCTGTGGGATCAATAAGATCGGTGCAATGGCAACGGCCTTGTCATTGGTGTCCACGAAAGCGCTTATAGTTAGTCCCATGCAGGTTGCTGCTAACCCCGTTGCAAACAAACAAACCGTGCGATCTGCAAAGTTTCCGGGCAGTGTCAGCAGTAACGAGACAATTCCTAATAGCAGCATACATTGAATTAAACACAAAAGTAACAAGGGCAATAATTTGCTGGCAATATAAGGACCGATACCTAAGTTTACCGAACGTTCACGCAAGTACACAGGCAGTTCCTTGACAATCTCGCTGCAAGAGTTGTTAGTGCCAAACCAAATGGCGGACAACACTAGGAAAAAACAAATCAAGCCAGCATCTTTTCGTAGATTATAGAAAACGAAGCCTATGAGAAAGGCGATCAACGGAGCCTGCAACAACAAGATTAAAATTTTTCGCTTATCTGCGAACATCACATCGAAATACCGCCTTGTCAAGATCATTGTTTGCTTCATATGAAATGTGACTGAACGGGTCGGCAACTGGATCCTTTGAACCATGCTTTGTGCCGATGAGGGAACTGGACTTACAGCCAAACGTTGTTCAACATAGAGTCGGTAAAACTTGGACTCGCGGAATTTTTCTTCCCAAACTTTAGGTTTTTCTGTTTCCAATAAATCGTAAATTTCCGTGGCACTGGCTGTTCCGAAATAAGGGGACACATCCTGTGGTGGGCCGAAATAGACTAGTCTGCCTTTATGCAACAAAAGCACTAGGCTGCAAAGGTCAATGTTTTCGAGGGTATGAGTTACGCAAACAACCGTTCTGCCTTCTTCCGCCAAATTTGCAAATAGTTGCATCATTCGCTTATCTGTGGCTGCGTCCAATCCGCTAGTGACTTCGTCAAGAAATAAAATACGTGGGTTAGCAATCAATTCCACGGCCAAATTAACCCGCTTGAATTGGCCTCCACTCAAGGGTGGAGTATCAATGGGAAGCACCGCTTTTTCTGTAAGCCCCATTTTGTAGAGAACTTGAGTGATACTTGTTTCAATCTCTTCGTTGGAAGTGTCAGAAGGTAGCCTTAACAAAGCCGTGTAGCGGAGAGCTTGTTCAACACTGATTTTGCGGTGGACAATGTCTTGCTGGGGTGCATAGCCTATGGATGAACGGAAAAGATCGAACGTGTCATACAAATTAACCCCGTTATATAAAACACTTCCGTAATTAGCAGGCCGCCTTCCGCTTAAGGCATCAAGCAAAGTGGATTTTCCGCAACCTGAAGTGCCGAAAATCACGACGAACTCACCTGGCTCTATAGCCAAATCAACATTCTCCAACAATCGCTTGGCAGATTGAGCGGAACGCGGACGAACATCCTTTGTCAAGCCTCGTACTTCAAGCCGAACTTGTCCGGACGTATCGAGCAAGTTAAGCGAACCCCCATTGAACAAATAGGAAAATGAAGCAATGTCCACGCGATCGCCAGCGTTCAGGCGTTCACGAATCGAGATACGCCTGCCATTGACAAAGGTGCCATAAACGCTATTTTTATCTTCGATCTCGACCCAATCTGTACCAAGGTAAAGTTGGGCATGTACACGTGACACTAAGGGAGAATCAAGTTTCCAGTCACATCCTGTCAAACGTCCGATTGTAAGCACTTGGAGAGGCGTATCAATGTGGACTGCAGCCTCGGGCGGAAAACCGTCAAAAAAAATCTGATAATCGGTGTTTCCTAAAGCGAGACTATCTCCATGATTCAATCGCTTGGAAATTGTTAATTGACGCCCATTCACGGAGATATCAGATTGGTTTATCTGTGCTATGTAAAGTCCATCAGTATCCAATATCAATGATGCATATCGTTCCTCAGGTGAAACACCACCCAAACTTAGATTGTTTCCTGTGTCACTTCCTAATTCATATTCCACCGCCACAGATAGAAGAAAGCATGTGCGCTCTTTGGTAAGGCTGTTGCAAAATTCAATGGTATGCTGCTTGAGCATAGGAAATGGAAACGAGTCATTCATTGGTTTTTATTTACCTTACCCAAACCTCAACCCTTCGATTTTTCTCCTTGTTTTCCGGCGTGTCATTCGGGGCGACGGGTGCTTCATCGCACAAGCCGACCACTTGATTGATATTCAACCCCTCCACCTCAAGTTCACTTTTAATTTTTTCAGCCCGTTCCTGGGATAACCTACAATTCAGCGCCTTGGTACCGCTGGTATCTGCAAAGCCAATCAGCAGAAGCGACTTGCCCTTATATTTTTGTTGTTCAATAACACCGACGATGCGCCCAATATCCCGGTTGGCACGGGTATCCAACTCAGAGCTGCCTGTGCGAAAACGGAATCGCGTTGGAATCTCGTCAGTTGCTTGCACCGTCAGGCTACGCCATGTTGACGATTTACTGCGTGGGTCGTTTTTCTGTTCCTCGGTGGATTTCGGTAGGGGAGTCAGATCCATGTTGACAAGTCCAATTTTTTCAACGACAGGTTGGGCCTCGGGACTGACGGCGAACTCAATGAATTTGTGTACTAGCGGATTGGTCGGTTTCTCCGGTGTATAGAGGAAAAGCCGCCTCGACAAAATATAATCTTCGGTTTTTATAGTCAACAAGCTCGGCTTGCGTGCTTCCACGCCCGTATCGGAGAGCGCAATGACTTTGTTTGAGCCAATATAGTTCAGCCCGATAAAACCTATGCCCTCCGGGTCGCCGCTAACCGAGTCGGAAAGCTTTGTGCTATCCTCGAAACGCTGGGCGGTGGCGGCGAGGTTCTTGCCATGTGTCTTAAGCACGGACTCTTTGAAGAAATCATAGGTCCCGGATTTCTCGTCGCGGGCGTAGATAGCAATAGTTCCCGCCTTTCCACCCACTTGCGACCAATCGGTGAGGGTTCCACTAAAGATGTCGGCTACTTGCGAAATAGATAGCGTCCTTATCGGGTTTGACGGATTGACAATCAGTGCTATTCCATCCAGCGCCAGCACATGCTCACTGGCATTGGAGGTAAGATCGCCTAAGGGCAAGAGACTTTGCCGTTCCTCCGCCTTAATCTTGCGTGAGGCCATGCCGATGTCGCAAAGACCGGCTTTTAAATCCTCAAAGGCCGTTTTGGAACCGTGTGCTTGGATTTCGATCTGCTTCTCCGCCCCGCTTTGTTCGCCGACGATGAAGCTTTCGTCTTCCTTGGGTCCGGGCATTTTATGGACATTGACATAGCCCTCCTGTTTCAAGAAGGCTTCGGCCAAAGCCGGCAACAACTTGCCGCCGATGGTGTTGGAACCGTGGAAACTAAGAAGGGTTGTCGCTGACAGCTTCGGGGTGGAAACCTGGGGAATAATGGGAGGGGAAGTGGAATTATCACCTGTGTTTTTGATAAAAAGCCAAACGCCGGTACCGATCAGTAGCAAAATGAATATAATACCGCCCAGAATCGCAAAGTTTGAACCAGAAGTTGATGCCTGCACCTTGGCGGCAATAAGATTAGCCCTGCATTCTGGGCAGTTTGGGGGTGAGCCAGTCGGGATGGAAATGATCTCGCTGTTATCGGCCTTATCGCAGTTGCCAATGTTCGGACATTTGTACAAAGTAGCCATGATTTTTCCCTGTTTCGGATCAGTTGACTTTTAGGGTTTGGATTGCAGTGCGGGCAGCGGTTTCAAACCGCTTGTAGACCGGGTCTTCATAGTCGTTGCGGCGGTCGGCGAGGATTTGCTTCAGTTCTTCGAGGACGTTTTTTTTCAGTTCGGCTCGCTTGTCAATGTGTTGCCAAGGGCCGGTCTGAAGCTGTGCCGTGGTGGCATCCTCCAGGCGTTGAACCGCTTCAAGGGCTATATTTTCGGAGGCTTCCATCAGTGTTTTGCCGAGTTTGGTGCGAACCGGCAGGCCATCGGCATCTTCGCTAATTAAATAAAGCTCGGTGATCCCGGTGGTGGGGCTGGTGACCACTGAAATCAGCTCCAATGCCTTGGCGAGCAGCAGGGAGGGCAAAGCCTTCTCGCGCTGGACACGTTCATCGGGCAGCAGAAGTTCGGGGAATTGGCTGCCATCACCTTCGCCGTGCAATTCCAGCTTGATCCGCTCCGGCTTGTCGCTCTGGCTGATGCGGCGGTCATAGTTTTCCTTCAAGAATGAGGTGGCTTTGGCATAGCGCAGCGGGAACAGATTGGTGATGCCTAGCAAGGTGATTTCGTTGGGCTTGGTGTCGCTCTCGATGATTTCCAAGGGCACCCCGCCGCGCAGATGCTCGCGGAACAGGGTTTTCAAATCTTCGCTGAAACCGGTATGCTCCCCCGCTTTCGGCAGGATGACGAGGAATTGGGAAACCTTGGCCTTGCCCACGCCTAAGATGATGGCCTGAGAGTCAAATTCCAGATAGTTGCCGGCGTGTTCCACCAAGTCATGGATAAACTTGCGCAGTTCGTCGGGCTTGCCGGAATATTCCCGTTGCAACTGGCCGATGATATTCACACCCAGCAAAGGTCTGAGGTCGCGGTTGGAGGTGACGCGGGCATCGTGCGCGGTGGCCGAACTGAGGGCACATTTCTGTTCCAGCACATCAAAAAACCGCTGTCGGCTGATGCGGTTGTGGAACGCGGAAAACGAGGGGTCTGCGGCGATCTGCTCGATCAAGGCGAGACGCACAGACTGCGACTGGCGGGTTTGCCCGTCCTTGTCCTTTTCCAGGTCGCGGGCGAAAAGCCGGACATTTTCGGCATTGTAAAAACGCACCAAGGACTGGCGCAGGTCCGGCTTGTCGCCGTCGTTGCAGCGTTCATCAATGCGTTCCTTGAACTCTTTGATGGATTCGTCCACCAATTTCGAGCATAGGGCAATGTCGGTGGCGAGGTTTTTGAACTCGGTGGCACTCTCCTGCAATAGCCGCTTGGCAAAGGCCCAGGCTTCGGCCTGGGTGCGGGAAGTATAGAGTTCCCGCAAGGATTCGCCATGCAAGTCGAGAAGTTTGCGGCGTTTCCCAAGTAAATGCGGCAAAAACCATACGTTGGCCCACTCGATACGGTTGGCGACGACCTTGTGCTCGGCGTTTTCAATGTTGGATTTGGCGCGGGTGATTTTGTCATCCACGGTCAGCAGCCGCTCCTCCAGCGTGGCAACCAACGCGGCCAGGCAACGGGAAATGTCGTGCATGGATTTGACACCGTTTTTCCAATCGTCAAACAGTTCCATCTCGACGCGGCGGCGCAACTCCCGCACATGGTCCTTGCGGGCTTCAAGCTTGGTTTCGTAAAACTTGCGGACGCCAAGGCCACGGTAGTTCTCGTCGAAACGCTGGGTCATCAGCTTGTCGATCTCGTTGAGCCAGACCTTGTTATCTTGCGGCTGCACCAGCCCCATGAACTGCGGGACGATATCCAGCCATTCATTGATGATGGGCTTCCATTTTTTATTGTTGATTTCCTCGGGTAGAATGCCCCGTGACAGCGTGAAATGCTCGTCGGTGAGGGACCAGCGTTCCAAGGTCTGCTTATCCCTGACAAACTCGCCAAAGTCTAGGTTGCGCGGTTCGTCGCGGAAGCCGAAGGTGTCGTCCCAATTGTTGAAGCGCAGTTGCAATGCGGCCTGGCGGGCAAATTTGTAGGTCAGGAACTCGCGTATCTCAATCTCGGGGATGGCCAGACGTTTGATGCCGAAGGTCAGGAAGCGCTTGCTGCGCAACGGCACGGCGGAGCCAGTGCGGGTTTCCGGTGTGCCGTCGCCGTTTTCGGCATTCTCCATTTTCTCCAATAGCTTCAAAGCTTCTGCGTTGCGCACGGAAACCAGCTTTTGGAATAAAAAATCGGCGACAATGACGGGCAGAGTCTTGTCCACATCCACTTGCAAGCCGTTTTCGTTGCGGTTGGAAAACACATAACAACCGTTGAACGGGTCGCTCAATGGCAAGCGTTCGCCGCGCTCGGCAACATCGTGGGGTTGGTAGGCCCCGACGCTGAGCGCGTTCAATTCGGCGAGGGCGGCATAACCGTTGGCGTGGTAGTTGCCGGTATCCCAGTTTGGATTGGGGATTTCCTCGGGCAACAGTGCGTAGACCACGATGCGATACAGTTTGGAATCGCGATACAGGGCGCGAATCTGCGCCAACACATCAATCAGGCTGCCACTGCCGGTGCCGCCGGCCAGTCCGCAGCAGACATGGAATGTGACACTTGCATCGCCGCCTGTGGTGAGTTCCCCTGCTAATTGTTTCAGTTGGTCCTTAAAAGACCGTGATTTACAGGCAAACAGAAAACGGCCGAGGCGGCGCTTTTGCCCCCCCAACGTCTCGCCGACAATGCTGTTGAGGATATCCTGCCATTGTTCACGGTTGCCTATCCAAGGCTGGATATTGGGATGGCCACCGAGGTTGTCGAGAATCTGGCTTAGGTTTCCGCCGGTAATCAGCAGTTGGCTGCGCGGGGCCAGTTGGACGCTTTCACCCAAAATGCGCCAACTGGCATCGTCAATAGCCATCATTTCTTTGCTGGAATCGACGTAAAGGTAACGAAGCTTGACGAGGTCGGATTCGTTGCCGCGAAACTCCTGGAATACGTTTTTGCGCAGGGCGCGCAAGATTTTTCCGCCGGTGCCACCCAGCCCGATAAGTAAATGATTTTTCATGATGGAATGCTCAAACCGTAATAGCGATTTCTTTGCCACATTAAAAATATGAATACTGCTTTAGAAATATGACAGGAATGTTACAGCACGATGGACATTAATCCGGTGGATTGGCATTGAAGTACAATAAGCCCATGCCGCAATCTTATCTTGGAGACACCCATGCACACCCCCGCACTTGCCCGAGACAGAATTTCCCAACAGGAATATCTTGAAATGGAACTAGCCAGCCCAGTCAAGCACGAATATATCGCTGGACAAATTTATGCTATGACAGGCACTAGCGATGCCCATAACTTCATCAGCTTGAACCTAGCCTCGATTTTGCGCAACCATCTTAAAGGCACACCCTGCCGGGTGTTCATGTCCGACGTGAAGGTCAAGCTGGACCTAGCCGACTCTTTTTATTACCCGGATGTGATGGTGTCCTGCGAACCGGCCCCCAATTCTTATTACCGTGAACGGCCTTGTCTCGTGGTCGAGGTGCTGTCTTCCTCCACCGCCAAATTCGATGCCGGGGAAAAGCGGCTCGATTACCAGTCTTTGCCAAGCTTGCAGGAATATGCGCTGGTTTCCCAAGAATGCATGGATGTGCGAGTATGGCGGCGCGAAGAATCCGGTTGGGCGGTGACAATTTACACGGACGGGACGACCATTCCCTTTACCTCGGTGAATTTGGCAATCCCGATTGAGCAGATTTATGAAGAGGTTTGGGTTTAGCTGGAATGACGGCGATTTCTTAGGTTTCACGCAAAGACCACAACAGCAAAATGTAGGGCATTTTTTTGCAATTCTTCAGTTCTAATAAAAAGATTGTTCATTGCCGACAAGCTGCGTATTTTAGGATAATATTCCATCCCCGCTTCACACCATTGCATTACGTCAAAGATTAAAGATAAATGAAAACACGCTTGGAATACCTGCTTCGCTCTGCTGTAGACACCCTCAAAGCCGAAGGCGAATTGCCCGCCGATTTGGAGGCCGCAGTCATGGTGGAGCGCGCCCGCGACACCCGCCATGGCGATTTTGCAAGCAATTTGGCGATGACTCTGGCCAAGGCCGCAAGGGCTAAACCCCGGCAATTGGCGGAGAAGATCATAGCTGCCCTGCCCGCAGAACCGGCCTTGGTTAAAACTGAGATTGCAGGACCGGGCTTTATCAATTTCTTCATCGACCCCCAGGCGCAATTTCACATCGTACAGCAAATTATTGATGAAGGGCGCGAGTTTGGCTTGAGCGAGGTCGGCGCGGGCCAAAGCGTCTTGGTGGAATATGTCTCAGCCAATCCTACCGGCCCTTTGCATGTGGGCCACGGGCGCGGTGCCGCTTATGGTTCGGCGGTGGCCAACCTGCTCACGGCGGCCGGATTTAAGGTACACAGGGAATATTATGTCAACGACGCGGGCAGGCAGATGGATATCCTCGCCGCCAGCGTCTGGTTGCGTTACTTGGAAGAGTGCGGTGAAGTGTTGACCTTCCCTAGCAATGGCTATCGTGGCGAATATGTCCGCGACATCGCAAAGGATTTGCTTAAACAAGCCTGTTCGGATTACCTGCACCCTGCGGCTGCGGTGGTGGACGGCCTGCCACAGGACGAACCGCAGGGTGGCGACAAGGAAAGCCATATTGATGCTGTGGTTGCCCGCGCCAAGGAGCTTCTGGGGCCTGAGGCATACCGGCGCGTGTTCGATGCCGGCCTGAACAGCATTCTGGATGATATCCGTCAAGATTTGGGCGAGTTCGGCGTGGAATACGAGGAATGGTTCTCGGAGCGCAGCCTGTCCGAATCGGATGCGGTGGAGCGGGCGTTGGACACATTGCGGGCCAGCGGGCATTTATACGAGAAAGATGGGGCTATCTGGTTCGCGTCCAGCCAGTTGGGTGACGAGAAAGACCGTGTCGTCGTGCGTGAAAACGGCCAGATGACTTATTTCGCCTCGGATATTGCCTACCACATGGACAAGTTGGAACGCGGCTTCGACCAATTAATCAATATCTGGGGTGCCGACCATCACGGCTATATCCCCCGCGTCAAGGCGGCGATTCAAGCGCTCGGCGGCGACCCGGCCAAATTGGATGTGTTGTTGGTGCAATTCGCCGTGCTTTACCGGGGCGATGAAAAGGTGCAAATGTCCACGCGCTCCGGTGAATTTGTGACCTTGCGGCAACTGCGCAATGAGGTGGGCAAGGACGCGGCGCGCTTTTTTTATGCGCTGCGCAAATCGGACCAGCACATGGACTTCGACCTTCGCCTAGCCACCTCGAAAACCAACGAAAACCCGGTCTATTATGTGCAATACGCCCATGCCCGCATTTGCAGCGTGTTCCGCCAGTTGGACGAAAAAGGCTTGCCGCGTGACGTGGTTTTAGGGATGAATCATCTGCAGCGCTTGTCCGAAGCCCATGAGTCAACTCTGTTGACAAGCCTGTCCCGTTATCCTGAAGTGGTGCAAAGTTCGGCCATGCAACATTCGCCCCATCATCTGGTACACTATCTGCGTGAATTGGCCGCCGAACTTCACGCCTATTATAATGCACACCAATTTTTGGTGGAAAATGCAGAGCTTCGCGATGCCCGTCTTAACCTTATTGCAGCCGTGCGGCAGGTGCTGCTGAACGGCCTGCGCCTGCTGGATGTCAGCGCCCCCGAATCGATGTAGCGAATTCCATGGACTATAAACACCGTTATCCAGATTATCGATACCGCTCGGAACGCAAGAAAAGCCGTGCGGGCCTTTGGGTCTTGCTTGCCTTGGTCGCGGTATTTATTGCCGTTGCCGCCGGTTGGGCGGTCACCCGCCACAAAGAGGAAGCTCTTGTGTCTGCGCAGAACGAGGCCCAGCCTGCCAAAGTAGACGCCAATCCGGTCATTCTGCCTGCCAAGCCTGTAGTGAAAAAACCCGCCAAGGCACCGACCAAGGAAGGCCAGAATCCTGCTGAAGCACATCCAAACGCCACGCCCCCACCGGAGCCTAGATTCACTTTCTACAAGATATTGCCAGAAAAGGAGGCTATCATCCCAGAAAGCGAAATCTCCAACCTCAAACAAGTGGAAACCCAGAGCAAGAAACCCCAGGCGGGGCAATATTTAATCCAAGCCGGTTCTTTTTCCAATCCGCTAGACGCAGTAAAAATGAAGGAAAAACTGACCGAGCTGAAGATCAAGTCCCATATTGAAAATGTCAAAATTGAAAATGCGGCGTGGAATCGGGTAAAAATCGGACCCTTCACCACGCTAGGCGATGCGGACAAGGTCCGCATCTATTTGCGCAATAACCAAATTGACAGCGTGGTGCAGAAAGCGGTCACCAAACCTCCGCAAACGCCGGCGAAACACTGACGCGATGGCATGTGGCTTAAAGTCCATGTCACTCTTGCGCTGACACTAGGCTTCCTGTTTGCACTGCTGGGCCTCACCGGCAGTTTGAGCATTTACCGGGAAGAACTGGATGCCGCGCTCAATCCCCGTCTGACGGTGGACTCTCCCCAAGGGCAATACCTGTCTTTGGACAGGATCATGGCGGCGGTACAGGCGGCCCATCCCAGCCGACACGGGGAATGGGTGCTGGAGATGCCCCGTTCGCCCCTAGGCATGGTCACTGCTTGGTATGAAAGGCCCCATGAAACCTTTGGCGAATATTACGCGCCGTTGATGGTTTCGGTGAACCCTTACTCAGGCGAAGTCGTCGCCAGTCGCTTTTGGGGCCAGACTTTTGCAACTTGGGTGGAGGATTTGCACACCCAACTCCAAATGGGTTTGTCCGGTGCGCGACTGGTGGGCATACTCGGCCTGGGGCTGGTGGTCTCCATCCTCAGCGGGCTTTATCTGTGGATAGTGGAGCTATACTTAGACCGGCTCGGTTTTAAAAACCGATTCGGTCTGCGGCAATCCCAAGATAGGGGGGGTAGTATCAGGCAGCGGCAAGCATTCACCCTACGCCAAGGCCAAAGCCGGTTTGCCCATGATGCACACGGTTTGCTGGGCTTGGCGAGTGCGCTAATTTTGCTGCTACTGGCCTTTACCGGTTTGCATCTGGCCTATCCAAAAATGCTGGAAACCTTGGCCGGAGCCTCAGGTATGGGACATGGGGAGGAAGGTGCAGCCCTGCGCAGCACGGCGGCACACAACAACCGCCCGGTCAGTCTGGTTGAGGCCGTGGCAATTGCCCGTGGACTTTTCCCTCATGCGGAAATACGCCGCGTTGCCACCCCTGCCGGGGAAGACGGCACTTACCGGGTCAATCTGCGCCGGCCGGGTGAGGTGAACATCCGCCACCCAGTCACCCTAGTCTGGATTGATCGCTGGAGCGGGCAAATTCGGGATGTGCGCAATCCTAACAAGTTTACCTCGGGCCAAACCTTCGTCAGCAGTCTTTGGCCTTTGCACACAGGCGAATATTACGGGGCTTGGGGTCGGCCGTTATGGTTTTTTGCAGGGCTTGCTCCGTTGTTGCTGTATGTGACCGGGTTGGTGCAATGGCTGGTCAAGCGTGGTCTAATGCGAGACAGGGCGCTAAACGGCTCTAGTTTGCGCATCTTACGGGGCATCCTCATGAAAAAACTATTCCTTTCAGTTCTGGCCGTCTTTTTGTTGGTGGAAGAATGGCTATGGGATATGCTCACCGCATTGGGCAGGCATTTGACCGTCTGGCTGCATCTGGCGGCTTTCGAGCGCTGGTTGGGCAAAGCCAGCCCCAACGTCGCGATGGCGGCATTTGTATTTCCAGTCATCCTGATATTGCCGGTTAAGTTTGCCGCCTTGCTGTTGTTCAGCCATGGGCAGTTCGCCCAAGGCATAGCATTGCTGCTTGCCGCCAAGCTTTTCGCCACCTTGCTAATTTCGCGTATGTTCGCCATCACGCGGCCCCAGCTTCTGACCTTCGCTTGGTTCCACAGCCTGTATTCGACCATCACCCGTTGGCTTAGCTGGGCGCATGAGCGACTTCGCGCCACATGGGTATACCAACAAGCGACCCAACTAAAACTAGCAGCCAAGGCCAAGCTGGCGGCATGGTTGCGGGATGGTGAGGCATGATTCCTTACCGTGACACCGTTCCCTGCGTGAACACCCCCTGGGTGACGTGGTCGTTGATCGTGCTGAATTTCGGAATTTTCACACTAGTCTGGCTGTTGCCGGAAAAGCCTATGATGCATCTTTTTTATTTTTACGGACTGGTCCCGGCCCGCTACGTGTCACCCGAGTGGGCCGCATGGGCGGGTTTGCCCAGCGGGGACTATGCTCCGTTTGTCACCCATATGTTTCTTCACGGCAATTGGCTGCATGTGATTTTCAATATGTGGATGCTGTGGATTTTTGGCGACAATGTCGAAGATCGCATGGGCGCATTGCGCTTCATTGCCTTTTACCTGCTTTCTGGGCTGGTGGCGGGAGGCTTGCAAATATTGGCCAATCCGGGATCAACCACCCCCGTGGTCGGTGCCTCAGGCGCGCTAGCCGGAATCATGGGCGCCTATTATTTTATGTACCCATACTCGCGCATCGTCATTTGGGTGTTTTTCATGCCCTTGTTTTTTGAGGTTCCGGCTATTGCTTTCCTTGGGGTGTGGGTGATTGTGCAACTCTACAAGGCAACCAATGGTTTGATGGCAGGTAGCACCCTGGCCGACGTGGCTTGGTGGGGCCACCTGGGAGGATTTATTGCAGGTATGCTATGTTATAAGATATTTCTGTTGCCGGGCCGAGGCAGCCCGCCAGGTTTTGATTCGAACCAAATCCATACAAGATGAGTTACCGGACGCACCCTTCCGAACATATCGCACACAACGTAGATAAAGCGGATTTTCTGCGGATGCTCGGCGAATATCTAAAACCGGATTCGCTATTGTCCGATCCTGAAGACCTGCGCCCTTACGACTGCGATGCCCTTTCCGTCTATAAGTCCCTGCCTTGGGTCGTGGCTCTGCCGGAGACGGTTGGCCAAGCCCAGGCAGTGTTGCGTTTGTGCCACCAGCATGGGGTGCCTGTAGTGGCTCGTGGTGCGGGGACGGGACTTTCCGGCGGTGCCCTGCCAGCCGACAACGGCGTACTGCTGAGCCTGGCCAAATTCAACCGTATTCTGCATATAGACCCTGCCAACCGCGTCGCACGGGTTCAACCCGGTGTGCGCAATGCCGCCGTATCTGAGGCGGCCTTGGCTTATGGACTGTATTACGCCCCTGACCCCTCTTCGCAGATCGCCTGCACAATAGGCGGGAACATTGCCGAGAATTCCGGCGGGGTACATTGTTTGAAATATGGGCTGACTGTGCACAATCTTTTGGGACTCAAGCTGCTCACTGTGGACGGGGAGTTGATCGAGTTGGGTTCGGGCGGAATGGATGCTGCGGGTTATGATTTGCTTGCCCTAGTAACCGGATCAGAGGGGTTGTTAGGTGTCATCGTGGAGGCTACCCTGAGACTGCTGCCCGCGCCGACAACGGCCCGCGCCCTGTTGGCCGCCTTCGGCAGTGTGGAGCAGGCCGGTGCGGGTGTGGCCGAAATCATCGGCGCTGGGTTGGTACCGGCGGGGTTGGAAATGATGGACAACCTGATCATCCGTGCTGCGGAGGACTTTGTCCACGCGGGCTACCCGGTGGATGCCGCAGCCATCATTCTCTGCGAGATGGACGGCATGGCAGAACAGGTGGATGCCGATTTGGAGCAGGCTCAGAATATATTGTTGCGGATGGGCGCGACGGAAGTCCGGCTGGCGAAGACCGAAGCCGAGAGGAAAAAATTCTGGGCCGGGCGCAAGTCAGCCTTCCCCGCCGCCGGCCGAATCAGCCCGGATTATTACTGCATGGACGGTACCATCCCCCGCCGCAGCCTAGCCGAGGTCTTGCACCGCATCGCCGTGTTGTCGGCATCCTATGGCATTGACGTGGCCAATGTCTTCCACGCTGGCGACGGCAATCTGCATCCATTGCTGCTTTACGATGCCAGCCAGCCCGGCCAACTGGAACGGGCCGAGGAAGTGGGCGGCAAGATTCTGGAGCTGTGCGTGGCGGCAGGTGGCACGGTAACTGGCGAACATGGCGTGGGGATGGAGAAAATCAACCAGATGTGCATCCAGTTTTCCCCCGCAGAACTGGCCCAATTTCACGCGGTCAAGGCTGCGTTTGACCCTAGGGGGCTGTTGAATCCCGGCAAGGCCGTGCCCTCCTTGCACCGTTGCGCAGAATTCGGTGCGATGCATATTCATCGCGGTATTCTTTCATTTCCTGAATTGGAGCGGTATTGATGGACAGAAACCTGCTTGCGAGCCTTGTGCCGATCAATGCGATGACACCCTATAACCTCGAATTGTTGGCGAAGCAGACAGAAGTTGAAACGCTTCCGAAAGGAGCACAGCTATTTGCGCAAGGCGATGTGGACGACAAAACAGTTTATCTGCTGTCAGGCGAAGTCGTCCTCTGCACCAACGACCCCCAAGACAGCAAAGCCTCAAGACACATTGTCGGCGGCACCCATTTAGCCCGCTATGCACTGGCCCAGCTCAAGCCACGCCAATACACAGGACTTGCCGCCACGCCGGTGACCATTCTGCGCATAGATAGCAATCTGCTCGACCATCTGCTCAGTTGGGACCAAATGGCCTCCTACGAAGTCACGGAACTCGATGCAGGCGAGGACTTCAAATGTATTATGCGTTTGATACAGAGCAAAATCTTTCTTCGCTTGCCCGTCACCAGTATCGATACCTTATTAAGGCGTTTCCAGACGATTAATGTCAAGGCCGGCCAAATCATCATCCGCCAAGGCGAACCGGGCGATTACTATTATTTGATCAAGTCTGGCACAGCCGATGTGGTGCGTAAGATTGAGAAGGAGCACAAAGTTGCGATTGTCGACCAACTCAAGGAGGGGGAAGGTTTCGGCGAATGCGCTTTGCTGGCCAACTTACCTCGCAACGCCACCGTCGTGATGGTGACAGACGGTGCGCTGCTAAGGCTGGGCAGGAAGGATTTTGATGAATTGTTGCGCGAGCCGTTGGTGAACTGGTTGGAATTGGAAGAAGCCCGCGTTTTGGTGAAAGCAGGCGCATGTTTGCTTGATGTCCGGCTTGAAGAGGAATTCCTCCATGGCACGATCAAAGGCAGTGTCAACCTGCCGCTTCACCAACTGCGAAAAAAAATCGCTGAGTTGGACCCTAACCGTCACTACATCGTCTTTTGCCAAACCGGTGGACGTAGTTGCGCTGCGGCATTCCTCCTGACTAAATCTGGCTTCAAGGCATCCGCGCTTCGCGGAGGGCTAAATGCACTGAAGCAAAGCCCCCCATGATTCGGCGGAATTCAGTTTTAACCGAATCCCGTTTGAGATTGGATCTGACTTGCGCTATGGTTCGCAGTATCTGATCTCCAACGCCAAGCATATAACACCATGACCGCATCGAACTACCGTATTGAAAAAGACAGCATGGGCGAACTGCAAGTGCCTGCCAGCGCCCTCTATGCCGCACAAACCCAGCGCGCAGTGGAAAACTTCCCGGTTTCCGGCATTCCGTTGCCCGGAGCGTTTATCAGGGCGGTCGCGCTAATCAAACAAAGTGCTGCAATAGTCAATATGGAATTGGGCTTGTTGGATGGGACGGTGGGCGAGGCTATCATCAATGCGGCCCAGGAAATAATAGACGGTGCCCATCTGGAGCATTTCCCCATTGATGTGTTCCAGACCGGCTCTGGCACCAGTACCAATATGAACGCCAACGAAGTGATTGCGACCCTTGCCGCCCGCCGTTGCGGGCAGCCGGTTAGCCCCAATGACCATGTCAACATGGGCCAAAGCAGTAATGACACCATCCCCACCGCTATCCATGTCAGCGCCGCCTTGGCCGTCAATGAAGACTTGATCCCCGCGTTGGAGCATCTGCAAGCCTCAATTGCCTACAAAGCCCGTACTTTGGATGAGGTGGTCAAGACTGGCCGCACCCATTTGATGGATGCCATGCCCATCCGCCTGAGCCAGGAATTGGATGGTTGGGCGCAGCAGATCGGCAATGGCGTTGAGCGTGTCCGCGCCAGCCTGCCGCGCATTTACCGGCTGGCCCAAGGCGGCACGGCGGTGGGCACTGGCATCAATGCCCACCCGGAGTTTGCCACCCGTATTGCCGCAACCTTAGCTGATGCCACCGGCCTGCCATTCCAGCCCAATGCCTCTTTCTTCGAGAGCCTGAGCTGCCAAGACGCAGCGGTGGAGCTGTCCGGCCAGTTGAAGACCGTAGCCGTCAGCCTGATGAAAATCGCCAACGATCTGCGCTGGATGAACTCTGGCCCGCTGGCGGGTTTGGGCGAGATCGAACTGCCCGCCCTGCAACCCGGCTCCAGCATCATGCCCGGCAAGGTCAATCCAGTAATCCCGGAAGCGACTTGCATGGTTGCCGCCCAAGTTATCGGCAATGATACGACTATTACCTTGGCTGGCCAGTCCGGTATCTTCCAACTCAATGTGATGCTGCCATTAGTTGCCCACAACCTGCTGCAAAGTATCGAACTGTTGGCGAATGTCACGCGCCTGCTGGCAGACAAGGCCATCGCCGGCTTCACTGTGTGCGAAGAGAATTTGAACCGCACCCTGTCGCTGAACCCCATTCTGGTAACGGCGCTGAACCCCATCATTGGCTATGCCAAGGCGGCTGAAATCGCCAAGAACGCCTACAAGACCAAGCGTCCGGTGGTGGATGTGGCGATGGAATTGACAGGCTTGGGCAGGGAAGAGTTAGAGCGCCTCCTCGCCCCGGCCAAACTGACGGAAGGCGGTATTCAGGCGTAAATACCCACCATACAGCAGCAATTCTCCGTTTGGGCCGGCAACGATAAATATAACCCCGTCATTTCGGCAGGGAAGCCGAAGTCCGTGCGCCCGTGAGGGCGCACAGTCAGTGTGGTGTAAGTCCGCACCGGAGGAAGGCATAACCTCCGAAGCCGAAGGTAACTGCGTCGCCGCGAGGCGGGGTGGGGAGCAACCGAAGCTGCAATATCTTCCTAACTGATGTTACGCAGCGAACACTTGTAGGGCGGCCTTCAGGCCGCTTCGACCAGCCTAATTCCAACGAACTTAGTT
>CAIZPP010000022.1 GCA_903934875.1 uncultured Methylococcaceae bacterium | reverse complement strand
ACTCCCTTATCACTCTAAAAATGGTTGATTGGTAGGATGGGCAAAGGCCGCTAGGCCGTGCCCATCAAACTGCGCCGACCAAGATGGGCACGGCCCTTTGGGGGCCTTTGCCCATCCTTCTATGAGCAGGACCTTGTCAACCCCCGGAACCTCTTTTTTTCCTTTTCTTTAACTCCCTGTCCCGCTTGGGGGACTAAGTTCGCATTCTTCGTGTGCCGCAATCTCCTCTGGGTTGCCTTTGGCCGCTTTCCGCCATCATTCGCAGACTTTCAACAACGTCCAATTATCTATTAGCCATCCGAACCGATCCGGTTGCGTGGGGTCAATTAGCGCCGTGCGCCTTCACCTTCTATCCGTGCAGGACTTGAGTCCGCACCTGAATCCCGCATACTTTCTCACGGGTGTTGCAACCGATGGGTGACCGCGCCCCTTCTACAAAAACGACGCTGTTGGCATCAGGATGGGCATCGGGCGCGGTCGGAATCGAATTCTTCAATCTTGGCTGTTGGGGTCTTCGGCTGGTTCAGTCTGCCTTGGCCGGCGGTTCGGGCCGTTCGCAACCCATGGTGTTCGCCTATGGCCTCCGGGTCCGTTTATGCCGCCGCCCCCTTTTTCAACTTGGCCCCCTCAGGCAGGACCCCTTGGTCGGCATACCGCCACAAGGCCACCGCCAGCCTCCGTGCCAGGGCAACAATGCCTATCCGCCGCATCCGCTTGCCGCCGCTGCTGAAGCGGGCCATGAACCACTGTGACAGCGCAGAACCCGGCTGGTAGCGCAGCCACAACCAAGCCAATTCCACCAGCATCGACCGCGCCCGCCGGTTGCCCGCCTTGCTGATCCCCTGCTCCCGCACGTCCTGCCCGGAACTGTAGGGGGTCGGTGCCAGCCCCAGCGCCGCACCCACTTCCCGCCGGTTGCGGAACTGCCGCCACCCGAAAATCTCGCTCGACAGCACCCAGGCACCAATCAGGCCGATGCCGCACAACTGCATCAAGGCTCCCGCCACCGCCGCTATGCCCGCGCTTTGCTCCTTCCTGACCTTCAAGGCCATCGCCCTTTCAACTTTCTGCAACTGGGCCTCCAGCAGCGCCAGACGCTCGATCTCTCGCCCCAGCCGCTCCCGCAGTTGGGGTGTCAATCCACCCTGTTCCGCCACCCAGGCCTTCAGGGCTGCGGCGGCTTTAGGGATGCCCCGGTGGCCTTGTGTGAACAGGATCGACTCGATCTGGTTGCGCAAGCGCCCAATGTCGTGGAGGATGATCTCGCGCTCCCTCGGCAACAGCCTCTCGTCCTCCACTTCAAGCGACGGCACCCGCACAAGCCGCAACGCCTTCTTATCGCCCCGCGCCTTGCGCTGCATCAACTCCGCCAGCTTGTCGCCGTCGATCCCGTCCGACTTCGCCTGCTTTTGCCTGCGCGACACTTCGATGCTGGCCGAGTCGATCACCCACACTTCATGACCAACTTCGGTGAGCCGCCGGTACGGGTAAAACCCATCCCGGCCCGCCTCGTAACAGAACACTATGGGTGTCAGAGGCGGCAGCTTGAAACGCTCCCTTGCCTCCGCGACGGCCTTTTCCAATTCAAAGTAATTCCCCGCCTCGACCGTCTTCACCCGGTTCCGTGTCCCGCACTCCGGTGACATCACCAGCCGCCAGTTCTTCAAACTCATTTCAATCGCCACCAGCAGGCGGATCGCCAAAGTGGTCGAAGTATTGGTATCATTTGTTTGCAGCATCTCGTTCGTCATCGTCGTGGCCCTCGGTTAATAGTTGTGGTTTAGAGCCTTCTTTATAAACCAAGTCCCGGCCAGCGGGCTAGATGCTGCATAGTTTCTACACTTTGTCCAAATTTGTAGTGATTCGGGAGTAGCAACAGCCACAAGCCTTATCAAGTAACCGATTGATGTGAAAAACGCTGTATGCACCCACACGGAAACAACGACAGGAATTAAAGCTATGCAAAAGCCCAGTGCAAATATCGTCACCCCATCCGCTGAAGGATGGCCCCGTTTCAGGCAGTGGATGGCCCAGTCTCCCGGAAGTGGATTTGCGTCACGCGCCTTGCTTATGGCAGCCTTGCTATGCGGATTTAACGCGCACGCCGCACAGCTCGCAGCCGACACTTGCCTGTTCAATTGGGCAGAAAGCAATTATCCCAGCCTGTTTGCGCCGACTGGCTCTGCCACTACGGTCGGTACTGTCTACACCTATCGCCACTATCCGGCAACTAACGCCTACTTGGGCGTTTCCTCGGTCAATCACAATGTCTATTACCTAGGGCCGGATGGCAATATGCAGAATGAGGGTCCGTTATCCGATTGGCTGGCCAAGGCCGGTTGCCCGGTTCCAGCCCCTCCTCAAATCGATTGCATGTTCAACTGGGCAGAAGGCCAATTTCCCATTCTGTTTGCCCCTGCCGGTTCTGCTACGACAGTTGGGACCGTCTACACATATCGCTACTATCGGGCGACAAACACTAACTTGTCTGTTTCCTCGGTTAATAATCATCTCTATTACCAAGAACCTAATGGCAACGCGGTGGATGAAGGCCCTATTTCTGACTGGTTGCCCGTGGCCGGTTGCCAGAATGTATTTCCAGCCCCGTCGTACCCCGTCATCTTTATTCACGGTCTGAACTCCTCTGCCCTTGCGTGGGAGGAACCCGGCTCGTCGCTCAAGGACTTCCTGGTAAACAACGGTGGTTGGACTTTTGGCGGCTCCCCTACCTATGATGCCCATACACAGCAAGTGACTGGGATACTTGGTAGCGGTGACTTTTACACGTTGAACTTTTCCGAAAATCCTTATTTTGGTTTTGATGTCAATGGCAGCGAACTATCCGCCATCATACAAGCGGTATTATCTGCAAATCCTGGTATGGGCAAGGTCATTCTGGTGGCCCATAGTATGGGCGGGTTGGCTGCCCGTGAATATTTGCAAGGTTTAGCTGTAGATTATAATACCCTGCAATCCATCCCTTACCGTGGCGATGTTTATAAACTTATTACCATTGGCACACCACATCAGGGAAGTTACTTGGCAGAAATTTGTTTGCAGAATTCAACAGTTTGCCAATTGCTAGGCTACGATCCGTCAAATGCCATCATCTCAGAGCTCAGGCCAAGGAGCGCGGCTCTTAATAAGCTAAACAACCTAAAGGCAAATCCTCTCCCAAACGCAGTTTCTTATTACTCTATTTTAGGAACAGGCGTAGATACTCTTTCTTCGATACTTCCACCTGTCTTTAGTGACGGTGATTTTGTGGTGACAGCCATTTCCCAGAATATCAGCAAGCTTAGCGGCGCTCTTTCCGCTAATACAAAATCAGTCACACTGGGTATCTTGGATCGGGGCGTTTGCGACTATGCCGATATTGCAGTCCTGCACCTCTGTGAACCTGGAGACCTTGGCGTATGGGAGGCATTTTTGCTGGATTTATGATTACAGCGTTTTTAATATCGAATAGTTACTTGTTGGGTTATATCATTTTGCAAAGCAATGCGCACACAGGATGGTTTGATTGAGTGTCCTTTATTGTTTTTCTTTGTTAAGAAAAAGCGCTGTGCAGGAATGCAAATCGGGACTCCCCTAATGGTAAACGATGTTCGGGTCATCCTTGTGTTTGGAGGTGGGATGTCAGAAAGTTTGTGCGAGATAAGCGCGGATATCTGCTCCGGAAGCTGATCTTGGGGTAAGCCTTCACCCCCCTCGCCCTGCGGGAGAGGGGCAGGGGGTGATGGCATCTGTAGAGCCTTGATTTTGAAAACCCTCACCCTAACCCTCTCCCGTAGGGCGAGGGGATTTCCGGTAGGGGGGTAGGAGGTGGAATTTTTTCCAGACAATCACTAATTTCCATGCCAAAGTCAGGTCTAATGTTAAAAGGGAATTGTTTTTAGGTGGTTGGAATCCAACGGTGGCAGTAATTTAGCCCCACTGGGTTTATCCGCCACGTTCAACTTCCCCCATCATCGGTAAGCCGGGGATGGGGTGGGTGCTTTATTAACTGATGTTACGCAACCGTGTAGGCTGTAGCCCGGATGTTGTGGAGTGCGGCGACTCGTCGCCGCCTTTTGCGTCCAGCGGCGACGAGTCGCCGCACTCCACAAGTTGCCATCCTCTAGCGATGACTACGTAACATCAGTT
>CAIZPP010000021.1 GCA_903934875.1 uncultured Methylococcaceae bacterium | reverse complement strand
CTGATCCCGTCCTTCATCTAAAGCCCCAAGCCGCCGCGCTTAAGGTGCGGCGGCAAGGCCTTAAAGAAGACGAAGCGCAAGGCTAAAGACCCCCTCCGGGAAACCGGTGGGGGTTTTTTTTGTGGCCATAAGTTATGGATTGTGGCTTGCCAGCGTCGGGAGTGCAAGGCTTGCCTTGCAAGGATTTACCAGCAACTGGGAAGCTTGGCAAGGCAAGCCTTGCATTCCATGCATGCTTAACTTAGGGCAAGTGTGATATTCCACACCTTTTACAGGCAGGTGTGCAGACCTATCGCTATGCTATAATTTTGCCACTTTCACCTCACAAGCCTATCCAACCAGCCCTATGGCATCACAGCGTATCCAACATCAAAGAGTTACTTGATAGTTGGTATGATGGCGCAGGTTATTCGGTTAACCTGCATGGTTAAAGGAATGTCTGTTTTAGGTATATTTATAAGATGAAAATGCTGTACATAAAGATATCCAGTGCTTCACATACCCTTTTAATAAATATATGCAAACCAATCATTTAAACGCGTATAATAATACACTAATGGGCTTCCCTCAACGCGGTAAGGCGCAACAGGCATGTTCAGTTGTTTTGGCAACGACTTTTGTTGACCGTCAAAACGGCTTAAGTGCCATTTATTTCACCCCTAGCAGTCCCGATTTGCATTCATGTACAGCGTTTTCATCTTTAAAATATACCTAAAAAAGGATGTTCAGTTAACGCTTCAAGTTAACTGGATATCCTACCCTTTTATACCAGCTATCAAGTAACTATTTGATGTTGAGAACGCTGTAGTCCATGGCTGAACACATCCTCTTTCTGACCGGCAAACTGGCGGAAAAGCCGTTGCGGCAAATTCTGGCTGATATAAACCCTGCGTTCGACTATACCGTGCATGCGCTTGGGCTGTCGGTGGCGGCGCTGATGACGGCGGATATGATCAGGAGGCGCTTGAAGGACAGCTTCGGTGCAGACCGGGTCATCGTGCCGGGGCGCTGCCGGGGCGATTTGGAGCAGCTTTCCGCAGATTTAGGTTTGCGTGTTGAGCGCGGTCCTGACGAATTGCGCGACCTGCCCGAGTTTTTCGGTAAAAGACCGAACAAGCCGACGCTGGACCGCTACGATTTGCGTATTTTTGCCGAAATCACCGACGCGCCGCGCATGGAGGTGGACGGCATTGTGCGCCAAGCCCGCGATTACCGGCGCGACGGGGCGGATGTGATCGACTTGGGTTGCCTGCCTGAGACACCCTTTGCGCATATGGAACTGGCTATTGCGACCTTGCAGGATGAGAGTTTCTTGGTCAGTGTGGATTCCTTGGAAGACCAGGATTTATTGCGCGGCGGCAGGGCGGGTGCGGATTTTCTGTTGAGCTTGCACGAGCATTCCCTGTGGATTGCCGACGAGGTGGCAGCCACGCCGGTATTGATTCCCGCCCAGCATAAAGATTTGGACTCGCTGGACCGGGCCATAGACGGCATGAAAAGCCGGAGGCGCGATTTTCTGGTAGACCCCATCCTTGATCCCATCCACTTTGGCTTTGCCGATTCCCTAGTCCGTTATCATGAAACCCGCCGTCGGCATCCCGAGGTGGAAATGCTGATGGGGGTGGGCAATCTAACCGAATTGACCCATGCTGACACGGCCGGTATGAATGCCATGCTGTTGGGAGTTTGTTCGGAGCTGGGGGTGCGGGCAATACTCGCCACTCAAGTCAGCCAACACGCGCGCAAGGCGGTGCGCGAGGCCGATTTGGCGCGGCGGATTCTGTTTGCGGCGCGGCAAATGCATAGCCTGCCTAAACTCATCAACGACGGTTTGATGGCTGTGCACGAACGCAAGCCCTTTCCCTACTCCAGGGAAGAGTTGGCCGAGCTGGGTAAGGCGATTCGAGACCCTAGCTTCCGCATCCAGATCAGTCGGGAGGGCGTTCATATATTCAACCGTGATGGCTTCCATAGCGCCACCGACCCATTTGAGGTTTATCCCCAACTGGGCGTGGGCCACGACGGCGGACACGCTTTTTATTTGGGGGTGGAGTTGGGGCGGGCGCAAATCGCTTGGCAGCTAGGCAAGCGCTATACCCAAGACGAACCCTTAAACTGGGGATGTGCCTATGAGCCTGTTGCAGCCACCGTCGATCCCCATGTTTACAAGCCTGCTGGTGCCACGTTGAAAAAAACACCGAAAGACCCGCAATGATTTTCGAAACCATAGTCACCACACTATCCGCCGATGGCAAAGTCCATATTGCTCCGATGGGCATCCATACGGTGGACGGGCAGATGCTAATTATGCCGTTCCGTCCCTCGACCACCCTGGAAAATATACTTGCTAGTGGCTACGCGGTACTTAGCCACACCGACGATGTGCGGGTGTTCGCGGGCTGCCTGACCGGGCGAAGACTGTGGCCTTTGCAGGAGTCCGAGAAGGTTCCAGTGCGAAGACTGGCCGATTGTCTGTCCCATCTGGAATTGGCGTTGGCCAAGGTTGAGGAGGATGCGGTGCGCCCTAGGCTTTATTGCAATGTTGTCCACGAAGCCAACCATGCCCCGTTCAGTGGTTTCAACCGAGCCCAGTACGCGGTGCTGGAGGCGGCCATCCTCGTCAGCCGTTTGACCATGCTGCCTTGGAGCAAGGTAGAGTCGGATTTGGCTTATCTGCGCATCGGTTTTGAAAAGTGCGCCGGTGAACGGGAAAGGGAAGCCTGGGGCTGGTTGATGGAGGCAGTCGAAGCGTTTCGTAAGCTTTCTAAATCAAATACAGTGGTAGACGTATGACTGGAATGCTAGCCAGTGTCGAAAATTTGGCCGAAGCCTTGCTGGTAATGGAGGCAGGGGTGGATATCATCGACCTGAAATCGCCATCGGCAGGTTCTTTGGGGGCCTTGCCATTGGCAACTGTTAGAGAGGTCGTCGAAGCGGTGGGAGGGCGGCTTCCCGTGAGTGCCACGATAGGCGATTTGCCGATGGACCCGGCACAGGTGTTCCAAGCGGTCGAGTCCCTGGCCGGAACAGGGGTTGATTATGTCAAGATCGGCTTATTCCCCGCAGGGGATTGGCGGGCGACGGTTTTTGGTTTGACTCCGCTCTCAGCCCACAGGATCCGTCTGGTGGCGGTGCTGTTCGGTGATCTAAGCCCTGGGCTTGCGCAGATTGCCGAGTTGGCTCTGGCGGGTTTTAGTGCTGTCATGTTGGATACCCTGGACAAGCGTGGCGGTTCGCTGACCCAAGTGTGTAGCCTTGGCTATCTGCGTGACTTCGTTGCCGAGGCCAAATCCTATGGCATGTTGTGCGGCCTGGCCGGTTCTTTGCGCCAAATTGATATACCTTTGTTGCTGACGCTTGGGCCTGACTATTTAGGTTTTCGCGGGGCTTTGTGTATGCGGCATAATCGAACGGCAGGCTTGGATGGCAAGGCGGTCCAAGCTATCAGGAGCGTGTTGCATTATTGATGGATTGTGTTGCGTAAATTGGACAAAACTATAGGGAACACGGGCAGTTTATGGTATATTGCCGCACAACACACACAGATTGGAGCTAGTCATGTATATCCAAGCCATCATCGGGGTTTTGCTGTTTTGCCTAGCGCAGTTTTCCGTCGCGGAGGAACAGTCCGGTGCCAAGCAAACAGTGGATAAGTTAAACACGGTCATCATTGAGGCGATGAAAAATGCCAAGCAACTTGGCTACAAAGGCCGTTATGCGAAGCTTGACCCCGTCATCAAGGAGACCCACGACTTTGTGGCCATCGCGCAGATTGCTCTTGGCAGCCATTGGAAAGCGTTAAATGATGAGCAAAAAAAAGCCTTCATCGACAAGTTGACCGAACTCAGCATCGCCACCTATGCAGCCCAGTTCAACGGCTATTCGGGGGAGAGTTTCAAATATGACTCCGAACAGGCGATGAGATCCAACCGCATCACCTTGCACTACCAGTTGGTTGCGCCCAAGGAAAAGCCAGTTGTGTTTGAATATGTCCTAGGCCAGAGTAACGGCCAATGGTCCATCATCAATATTGTCGTGGATGGCATTAGTGACTTGGCCTTGAAAAAAGCCCAGTACACCAGCGTCATCGAGCGGGAAGGTTTTGACAATCTGCTGAACAAACTGAGCCAGAAAATCACCGACTACGCTAAAGATAATGGCGGTTCAAGCTAGTTCTGTCAAGACCCATGCCACTTACCGACGAGCAACGCTCTGTGGTCGAATCGGATGCACGGATACTGAAAGTCAATGCCGTGGCGGGCAGCGGCAAGACCACAACATTACTTGAATTCGCCGCCCACCACCCGCAATTTAAAATACTCTACTTGGCTTACAACAAGGCTGTGGCGGTTGAGATGAGGGAGAAAGCCAAAGCACGGGAGCTTGGCAATCTGACTGCCTATACCATTCATGCGCTGGCCTATCGTCATGCCAATGGTGCCGGTTACGATCTGGAAAATGACCTCAGCGAGTGGCGGCTGTTGGAACAGCATGTTCCCGCCACGTTTCGCGGGACCGAGCAAGGGATACTGTATGCCTGGCTGCTAAAAGACATCGTCAATTTCTACCTCAACGCCGAACTCACCCGGCTGGATGCCGAGTTAATAGCATCCTATCAGGCAGTTACCCTGCCAACTGAAGAAGCGCTGAACTTACTAGCGGCACGCGGAGATGAAATGGTCGTTTTGGTCAGGAATATCCTCTCCGACATGAAAAACCACAAATCCCCGGCAGTGCATGATTTTTATCTCAAAATGTTCCAGTTTAGCAAGGTGCATTTGCCTTACGACGTGATTTTGGTTGACGAAGCCCAAGATACCTCGGGTGTCATGCTGTCCATCATTAAACGGCAGGAACATGCCAAGCGGATTTTTGTGGGTGATTCCTATCAGCAGATATATGCTTTCCGCCACGCCGTCAACTCTCTGGACCGAGTGGACGGGGAAAGTCTCTGGCTCAACCAGACGTTTCGTTTTGGCGACGGGCTTGCCCAGCAAATCAGCCATAGGGTCAACCAAGGGTATGAACTTTTGGGTGAAACCCCGGGGCTTAGAATGACGGGGATGGATATGGATACCCGCTTTGGCAAGCGCGCTTATAAAGGCAGATACCCCCTGGCGGTGATTGCCCGTAGCAACCTGTCCTTGTTTGACGCCGTTCTCGGCCATTTGTTTGGCAAGGGTGCCAAGACTATGCATTTTGAGGGAGGCTATCCGGGTTATTCGTTCATGAATGCGCGGGTAGCGGGGCTTCTCTACCTGAAAGAAGACAAGCGCGACAAAATCAACGATCCCTTGGTGAAAAAATTCAAGTCTTTCGATGACATCAGGCGCTTCTCCAACGATACCCAAAACCACGGACTATCGACGATGATAGATTTGGTTACCCGCTATGGCGGCAAGTTGTTTGATTTCGACCAGAGAATTAAAAGCCGCCTCGTCGACAAAGCGCAAGCCGAGCTGGTTTTCACCACGACCCACAAAGCCAAGGGCCAAGAATACGACATCGTGGAAATGGTCAGGAATGACTTCGCCACCCGAGGCGACCTCCTCAAGCAACTGAATGCCGAAAAAGCCAATGTCAGTATGGCGAAGCTTAAGGAAGAAATCAATGTCTACTATGTGGCGGCCACGCGGGGGAAAAAGTCGGTCATGTTGGCGGATTTTTAGTCTTTATACGCCTCCACCGGAACCAGAACCTTAACCTCGTCACTGACAGCGGGCAGGTATTTGGTCATGCCGAATTCCGAACGTTTCAGGCTGGCCTCGATATCGGCTGCACAGAGCAGCTTTTTGTTGATCGGATTCTCACCGCACGTGAAACGATGTATCGCCAGTTTCACCGGCTTGGACACGCCCAGCAAGGTCAGCGTCCCTCTGCCGCCACGGGTTTGTCGCCTTTGAAAGTCAGCTTGTCGGACTTGAATGTAATGGTCGGGAATTGGCCTACGTTGAAGAAGTCTGCCGATTTCAGGTGGTCGTTCCATTTGGCCTGCCCCATGTCGATGGAGTCGGCTTCAATGGTCCATTCCACCTCGCCGGACTTTTTCTCTATATCCAAACGAATCGTTCCCGAGGTCTTGTCAAACCGTCCGCGTTGGGTCGAAAAGCCCAAGTGGTTGACCTCAAACACCGGTAAAGTGTGGTTCGGGTCTATGCTGTAAGTGTCGGCTGCCACGGCGGAGGTGGCAATGGCAGTGGTAAAAATGGCGAGTGCGAATTTATGCATGGTCTTCTCCGAATAGTTTGGTTGAAGGGTAAATGGCGATGATTCTACTAACTGATGTTACGCAGTCATCGCTAGAGGATGGCAACTTGTGGAGTGCGGCGACTCGTCGCCGCTGGACGCAAAAGGCGGCGACGAGTCGCCGCACTCCACAACATCCGGGCTACAGCCTACACGGTTGCGTAACAT
>CAIZPP010000020.1 GCA_903934875.1 uncultured Methylococcaceae bacterium | reverse complement strand
TATCATCGCTACACATTATCAGGCACTTTCTGTGCGGGGGCATTTTGTTACAGCGTTTTCAGGTCTATGGCACTAGTGACTTCAATTCAAACAGTAAGTCCAAGGCTTGGCGCGGACTGGTTTCCTCTGGTTTGATCTTCTCCAATTTCAACAGAACCGGGCTGGGTTCGGACACGGCGAACAGATCGAACTGCCTTGCCCCGGTTTCTTCCCTCTGCTGTTTGTATGCCTTATTTTCCAAGGTGCGCAATTTTTCCCGTGCCTTGGCGACGACTGCTTTGGGAACGCCTGCCAAGGACGCGACTTGCAATCCATAGCTCTGATTTGCAGGGCCTTGTTTCACGGCATGGAGGAAAACGATGTGGTCGCCGTGTTCCATCGCATCAAGGTGGACGTTACGGATATTATCGTGCTCGCTGGCGAGGTTGGTGAGTTCAAAATAGTGGGTGGCGAACAAGGTAAAAGCCTTTATCTGGCGGGCCAAATGTTCCGCGCAAGCCCAAGCCAGGGACAATCCGTCAAAAGTGCTGGTGCCACGGCCCACTTCATCCATCAGCACCAAGCTATGGGGAGTCGCATTGTGGAGTATATTAGCGGTTTCCGTCATCTCCACCATGAACGTTGAGCGTCCGCTGGCGAGGTCGTCTGATGCACCGATGCGGGTAAATATCCTGTCGATGGGCCCTATCTCTGCGCTATGGGCGGGGACGTATGAACCGATGTGGGCGAGCAGCACAATGAGGGCGTTTTGGCGCATGTAGGTGGATTTGCCGCCCATGTTGGGTCCGGTGATGATCAACATGCGGCAGTCGGGATTGAATTCCAGATCGTTGGGCACAAAGGGGGTTTCCATAACTTGTTCGACGACAAGATGCCTTCCGCCGACAATTCTGATGCCGGGTGTGTTTCTTATCTGCGGCGCATTGAGTTTTAGAGTTTCTGCCCGTTCCGCCAAGTTGGCAAGAACATCCAATTCAGCAACGCCGGCTGCGCAGTCTAGCAGCCTTTGAATTTCAAGTCCGAGGGTGTCCAGCAGGCTGTCATATATTAGCTTTTCCCTAGCCAAGGATTTTTCGCGGGCGCTCAGCACTTTGTCTTCGAAGGCCTTCAATTCGGCGGTAATATAGCGTTCCGCGCTTTTCAGGGTTTGCCTGCGGGTGTAATCGTCCGGGATGCGGTCGCTGTGTGTCTTGGATATTTCGATGTAAAACCCTTGTATGCGGTTGTAGCCAACTTTAAGGCTACCGATTCCTGTACGTTCCCGCTCGCGCTGCTCCACGTCCAACAGGAATTGGTCGGCGTGTTGGCTCAAGTTTCGCAATTCATCCAATTCGGCGTCGTAGCCGTCGCAGATGGCGCCTCCGTCGCGGATGAGCATGGGAGGGTTGTCGATCAAGGCCCGCTTTAGTAAATCGACGATGTCGGGATGTTCGCCGATGCGCTTGTGCAAGTTTCGAAGCAACAAGGCATCTGCGCCGTGCAAATGTTCCCGCAAGTTCGGGCAGGCAGCAAGTGATCGGCCCAAACTCACCAGATCACGGGGTCTGGCTGATTTCAAGGCAATGCGGGCGGTGATGCGCTCAATGTCGCCTATCCCATTGAGTATTTCTTGGACCAAGGGGTGGCGCTTTTCACTTAGCAGGGCACCAACGGCTTGGTGGCGCTCGTGGATAATCCTGCGGTCCCGCAGTGGACTATGCAGCCAGCGCCGCAACAAGCGCCCGCCCATGGCGGTGGCGGTGTGATCTAGAACCCCAAACAAAGTGAGTTCCGTGCGCCCGGATGGATGGTAATCCAACTCCAAGTTGCGACGGCTGGCCGCGTCCATGGTGATGTTTTCATCCCCTTTATCTAGACGCATTTCTTGGATGTGGGGTAGGGCGCACTGCTGGGTTTCCTTGACATATTGCAATAGACAGCCGGCACAGGCTATGGCTGCGTCGGCATTCTCGCAGCCGAAACCCGTGAGGTCGCGAGTCCCAAATTGGCGTTGCAATAGTTGTCGTGCGCTGACGGGGTCGAAATGCCAAGCCGGCCGGTGGGTCAAGCTTTTCTTGTCAGTGGCGGAACCAGGCAGGCTCCAGTCTTCAGGAAGGAGAAGCTCGGCTGGGTTCAACCGCTCCAACTCGCTTAATAGACTTTCTAACGAGGACAGTTCCTGGAGTACGAAACGCCCGCTGGCCAAATTTAGATAGGCCAAACCAAAGCGTCCCTCCAGAGGGGTAATGGCGGCCAGCAGGTTGTCACGCCGAACCTCCATTAACGCCTCGTCGGTAACGGTGCCAGGAGTTACCACACGGACTACTTTACGCTCGACCGGGCCTTTAGATGTCGCCGGGTCGCCAATTTGTTCACAAATAGCGACTGATTCGCCCAGTCTAAGTAATTTTGCTAGATAGCTCTCCGCTGCGTGGTAGGGAATCCCAGCCATCGGTATTCGCTGCCCGGCCGTTTCGCCACGGTGGGTCAAGGTGATATCCAGCAGACGTGATGCTTTGCGGGCGTCGTCGAAAAACAATTCGTAGAAATCGCCCATGCGGTAGAACAACAGCCGGTCAGGATGCTCGGCTTTCATGCTTAAATATTGCCGCATCATCGGCGTGTGTTTGTCCAAGTTCTCGGCTTGGGCGGTGAGGTGGGCGCTCAAAGGATAGTTATGCTCCAAATGGTTGCTCTTCTGTACAGTCTCATGGTTGTTTATCCAACGATGACGGTGGCGACAAGATAAGTGCGGCAGGCCTAAGCGCACTATGATAAAGGCTATTCGGGCCTATGGAGAATAAAAATTTGCGTCAAGCTATTGACTCCCAACTTGCGAGAATGCATAATTCTCTCTCTAAAGTGTGCGCCCGTAGCTCAGTTGGATAGAGTACCTGGCTACGAACTAGGTGGTCGGGAGTTCGAATCTCTCCGGGCGCGCCATTATAGTGTAAGCTATGAGTCTGTGCATGTTCCATCCTGCATAAGGCTGATTAAATCAAGATTCTTCCCCTGTAGCTCAGTCGGTAGAGCAAGTGACTGTTAATCACTGGGTCGGCGGTTCGAACCCGTCCGGGGGAGCCAAAAATCAAGAGGCTTACAATTTGTTGTAAGCCTTTTTTATTTTAGGGTTAATTCATAAGTAATAAGGTGTTTTTGCCGCCGCCGCCTTTTTGCAAAGGTGGGCAGCGCGGGTGGGATTAGCTTTAAAAGGTTATGATGTTGACAGGTTTATTTGGATAATGTACATTGAACGGCTAAACTAATCCTCTTTGGGGCTTCCCGTATTTAAAGCCTTGGAGTCGGGTTTATGCTTCAAGAGTCAAGACAACATTCGGAGTTTAGTGATGCCAACGATCAATCAATTGGTTAGGAAGCCTCGAGAAAGGCAGGTAGTAAAGAGTAATGTGCCTGCTTTGAGCGGTTGTCCGCAAAGGCGCGGCGTATGTACGCGCGTTTATACCACTACGCCAAAAAAGCCAAACTCGGCATTGCGTAAGGTAGCCCGAGTTCGGCTGACAAACGGGGCGGAGGTGTCGAGTTATATCGGTGGTGAAGGTCACAATCTTCAGGAGCACTCTGTAGTGCTGATTCGTGGGGGTCGAGTTAAAGACTTGCCCGGTGTGCGTTATCACGTTGTGCGCGGTAGTCTTGATACCTCTGGTGTGCAAAAGCGTAGGCAAGGGCGCTCCAAGTACGGCGCTAAGCGTCCGAAAAAATAATATTTATTCTTGAGTTGACCATATGTCCAGAAGAAGAAATTCCGACAAAAGAGAAATCAATCCAGACCCAAGGTTTGGCAATCTGGTTCTCGCAAGGTTTGTAAATATGTTAATGCGGGATGGAAAGAAGTCTGTCGCAGAGCAGATTGTCTATCAAGCTTTAGATCACATAGAAGTTAAAACCAGCCATAATTCAATCGATGTGTTGAGTAAAGCACTGGAAAATGTCCAGCCAGTAGTGGAGGTTAAGTCGCGTAGGGTGGGTGGTGCGACTTATCAGGTTCCGGTGGAAGTTCGTCCGGCTAGGCGTATGGCGCTGGCAATGCGTTGGCTGATAGATGCTGCGCACAAACGGAGTGAAAAAGGAATGGAATTAAAGCTCGCGGCTGAATTAATAGATGCGGGTGAGAATCGTGGAACTGCAGTCAAAAAGCGTGAAGATACGCATAAGATGGCTGAGGCAAACAAGGCATTTTCGCACTACCGTTGGTAAGTTGCGCGATTTGAATTATCTGGAAATATTTTAATAAAAGGTTTCGGCAGTGGCACGTACTACTCCTATCGAGAGATATCGCAACATTGGGATTTCCGCACATATTGATGCGGGTAAAACTACGACCACAGAGCGTATATTGTTCTATACTGGAATCAATCACAAAATAGGCGAAGTGCATGACGGCGCGGCGACAATGGATTGGATGGAGCAAGAGCAGGAGCGTGGTATAACCATTACGTCAGCCGCAACGACGACTTACTGGCGTGGAATGGGTTTAAACTATCCCGAACACAGAATCAATATAATTGATACACCAGGGCATGTGGATTTTACCATCGAAGTAGAACGCTCTATGAGGGTGCTGGACGGTGCATGTATGGTTTATTGCGCTGTAGGAGGGGTTCAGCCTCAATCAGAGACGGTATGGCGTCAGGCGACTAAATATGGGGTACCAAGGATAGCCTTTGTAAATAAAATGGATAGGTCCGGTGCTGATTTCTTTAAAGTCTACAAACAGATGCGTGAGCGTTTACATGCCAATCCGGTACCAATTCAGGTACCGATTGGAGCAGAAGATAGCTTCAAAGGCGTAATTGATCTTGTAAAAATGAAGTCTATAGTATGGAATGAGTCGGACAATGGTTCAACCTTTGTTTATTCCGAGATTCCAGCAGAGTCTTTGGATGAGGCTGTAGAGTGGCGCGAAAAAATGATCGAGGCGGCTGCCGAATCCAGCGATGAATTGATGGAAAAGTATTTCGAGGGAATTGAACTGACAGAACAGGAAATCATGCTAGGAATACGCAAACGGACAATTGCCTTGGAAATTGTTCCGATGATGTGCGGATCGGCCTTTAAAAATAAAGGCGTGCAGGCAATGCTAGATTCGGTGATTGACTATCTACCATCGCCACTTGATGTGCCTGCTATAAAAGGCATTGATGCAAATACTGAACAAGCAATCGAGCGGCAGTCATCAGATAGTGAGCCATTCTCGGCCTTAGCATTCAAAATTATGACAGACCCGTTTGTGGGGAGTTTGACCTTTGTAAGAGTCTACTCTGGAGTTTTGGGTTCAGGCGACAGTGTAATATGTTCACAGCGTGGAAATAAAGAACGGATTGGACGTCTATTGCTAATGCATGCCAATGCACGCGAAGAAATAAAAGAAATTCGTGCGGGTGATATTGCAGCTTGCGTAGGTTTGAAAGATATTGTCACGGGTACGACCCTATCGTCTGTTGATAAGCCTGTAATACTTGAGAGAATGGAATTCCCTGAGCCAGTCATCTCGGTTGCAGTGGAGCCGAAGACAAAAAGCGATCAGGAAAAGATGGGCTTGGCTCTGCAGCGTTTAGCGCAAGAGGATCCGTCATTTAGAGTACATACAGATGAAGAGTCGGGGCAGACGATTATTTCTGGAATGGGTGAGTTACATCTGGAGATTATCGTTGACCGGATGAGAAGGGAGTTTAAGGTAGAAGCGAGTGTCGGTGCGCCGCAAGTAGCTTACCGAGAGACTATTCGCAAATTGGTTGAGCAGGAAGGAAAGTTTGTAAGGCAGAGTGGTGGGCGTGGGCAGTACGGTCATGTCTGGCTACGCATTGAACCGAAGGAAGATGGAGGCTATGAATTTGTAAATGGAATTGTGGGAGGTGTAGTGCCAAAAGAATACATTCCTGCAGTTGATAAAGGTATTCAAGAGCAGCTTAAAAATGGTATACTAGCTGGCTATCCAGTAGTTGATGTAAAAGTGACGCTCTTTGATGGTTCCTATCATGACGTTGATTCAAGCGAAATGGCTTTCAAGATCGCAGGATCTATGGGGTTTAAGGAAGGTGCTAGGAAAGCAAGCCCGGTTTTACTTGAGCCTATTATGAGTGTTGAAGTGGAAACACCTGAAGATTATATGGGCGACGTGGTAGGTGATTTGAATCGGCGTAGGGGTGTGGTATTGGGCATGGATGACAATGCAGGTATTAAAGTTTTAAAAGCAGAGGTGCCTCTTGCGGAAATGTTTGGATATTCCACGACACTGAGATCTTTAAGTCAAGGGCGTGCAACCTATTCGATGGAGTTTAAAAAGTATCAGGAAGCTCCAACAAATATTGCGGATGCCGTAATAAAAAAATTAACGGTAGGTTAACTAAATTAGAGAGGAATCAAGGTCGTGTCCAAAGAAAAATTTTCGCGCACCAAGCCACATGTGAATGTCGGAACGATTGGTCATGTTGACCATGGCAAGACAACCTTGACGGCGGCGTTGACTA